>JBGSKT010000291.1:0-7871 GCA_041741075.1 Lysobacterales bacterium | reverse complement strand
AAGGTGACATCTTGCTGGTCTTTTGCCCCATCTGCTTCGTTCCGCAAGGGGTTACATAGTCGGACTATGCGCCCCCTTGCGTGCCTCGCAGATGGGGCAAAATCCTTCGCGATCTGCCACCTTTATTGGTTTACAACGCCTCAGCCCAACTCCGGCAGATAGCGTTCGGCCCAGGCGACCAGTACCTCGGCGACGTAGGTCGCGTCGCGTGGTTTGCGCAGGATGTGATCGGCGTCGTCCAGCGACACGAAGCTCTTTGGGTGGCGGGCGGCTTCGTAGAGTTGCCGGGCTTGCTCGATCTCGACTACGGCGTCGACCGGCGAGTGCATTACCAGCAGTGCGCAATGCAACTGCCGCACCCGGTCACGCAGGCTAAAACCCGAAATCGCGTCAAGAAATTGTTGGCGGATGCGGAATTTGCGGCCGCCGATGTTGACCTCGGCCTCGCCTTTGTCGGAAAGCTCGTGCAAGTGATCGGCAAACGGATGGGCAATGTGCAGCGGTTCGCTGGGTGCGCCGATGGTGGCCACATAGGCACGCGGCGTGGTGTCGGGCGTGTCGAGCAGGGCAGCGAGAGGGTGGCCGTCGAAGCCGGGAAAGTGGAAGGTTTCGGTGCGCATAGCAGAAGACGGAAGCCAGAAAACGGAAGAGGGAGGACTGAAGCAGGGCGGATAAGCGCAGCACATCCGCCAAGCCGAGTACAGGATACACAAGGCAGGGCGGACAAGTGCTGCGCATTTTCCGCAGAAGTCCGATCGTCGCCACTACCGCCGTCGCCCCGGCGCAGGCCGTAGCGACGGCGTTTGCTGTCCTCCGTCGTCTGTCTTCTGTCCTTTGGACTGGGTCCCGGCGTTCGCCGGGACGACGGTGCAGAAGCCGTCGCCCCGGCGCAGGCCGGGACCCAGTGTCAACCATTCCCGCCGTGCTCGGCACTGGGTCCCGGCGTTCGCCGGGACGACGATCGCCTCTGTCTTCTGAACCGGGCATACTGGGGCTCGACTTGGGTGTTGAACTGGCGCTGGGAGGCTTCGATGAAACCGCAATTGTTCGTGTTGCTGGGTCTGGGTTTGTTTGGTTGCGCCAATCAGTCCGCGCTCCAACCCCTGGCTGGTACGTTAACGTCGAGCGCAGCCGATGCCGTTGCGCCGGCGGCATCGTTGCGGCAGATGTTTGCCGAGTACTGGGAAGAATCGCTGCGGCTCTATCCATTGCGGGCGACCTACATCGGCGACCGGCGCTACAACGATCAATTGCCGAATTCGCTGGCACCGGCCTTTCGCGAGCGCGAGCGCGAGTTCCTGCAGCGCTGGCTGGATCGGGTGCAGACGGTCGATGCGCATGTGCTTGCTGCGGAGGATCGGCTGAGCCGCGAGGTGTTTCTCGACCGGGTCGGAACCGAGCTGGCCGGCTTTGCGTTTCCTGATCAGTTGCTGCCACTCAACCAGTTCAACAGCCTGCCTGGCCAGTTTGCCATGCTCGGCTCGGGCACCGGCGCGCAGCCGTTCAAGACCATCGAAGATTACGACAACTGGCTGCGTCGGGCCGCCGGAATTCCGGTGCTGTTTGCGCAGATGCAGGAAAATATGCGTCTTGGCATCGACGCCGGAATTACCCAGCCACGGGTGCTGATGGAAAAGACCCTGACCCAGATCGACGCGCTGATCAAGGACGATCCCGAGCAGACCCTGTTTTGGCAACCGGTCGGCCATTTTCCCGATGCATTCGGCGACGAACAGCGTCTGCGGCTGAGCAAGGCCTATCGCGCGTTGATCGCCGAGCAACTGATGCCGGCCTATCGCGGCCTGCGCGATTTCTTGCGCGAAGTCTATTTGCCGGCGACGCGCACCGCGAGCTACGGCCTGGGCGCGCTGCCCAACGGTGCGGCCTGGTACCGCTACCAGGTGCGACGCATGACCAGCACCGACCTGGACCCCGAGACCATCCACCAACTTGGGTTGTCCGAAGTCGCCCGCATCCACGGAGAAATGCGCCAGGTGCAGCAGCAACTCGGCGTCGCCGGCGATCTGCCGGCCCTGTATGCCTATTTGAAAGCGTCACCGACTTCGTATTTTTCCAGCGAAGCCGAGATGCTCGACGCCTATCGTGGTTTTCGCGCCCAGGTCGATGCGCTGGAGCCGAAATTGTTTTCGATCCGGCCCAGGGCCGACTTCGAGGTGCGCGCGGTGGAAGCGTTCCGCGCCGAATCCGCGGCCGGCGGTTCCTATCAGCGCCCGGCCCAGGATGGCTCGCGCCCCGGCATTTTCTATGTGAATACCTTTGATCTGCAGGCGCGGCCACGCTTTGCGCTGGAGTCGTTGTTCCTGCACGAGGCGGTCCCCGGGCATCATTTCCAGATCGCCCTGCAGCAGGAATTGACCGAGCTGCCGGCGTTTCGTCGGTTTGGTGGCGAAACCGCTTTCGCGGAAGGCTGGGGGCTGTATGCCGAATCGCTGGGCAAGGAGCTCGGCGTGTATACCGACCCGGCGATGTACTTCGGCGCGCTCGATGCCGAGTTGTGGCGGGCGATCCGGCTGGTCGTCGATACCGGCATCCACGCCAAGGGCTGGAGCCGTCAGCAGGTGCTCGATTATATGTTTGCCAATTCTGCGGTGGAGCCGACCCGGGCGATTTCCGAGGCCGAACGATTCATGGCGATGCCCGGCCAGGCGCTGGCCTACAAGATCGGCCAATTGAAAATCCGTGAGCTGCGCAATCGCGCCGAGGCGGCGCTTGGTGATCGCTTCGACGTGCGCGCATTCCACACCGAGGTGCTCAAGGACGGCACCATTCCGTTGGCGATATTCGAGCGCAAGATGGATCGCTGGATCGCTGCGCAGGGGCGCTGACCGCAGAGTCGGGAGTCGGAAACCGAGAGTCGGGAACCGGAAATAGGTTGTGCTGAGCGCAGCGAAGCGCAACAGTGCGGAGCGCAGAGTCGGGAGTCGGGAGTCGGGAGTCGGAAATAGGTTGTGCTGAGCGTAGCGAAGCGCAACGGTGCGGAGCAGCATCTTGCAAGCATCGTCGCGCCTTGGGGTGCCTTGTTGCGCTTCGCGGTGCTCAGCACAACCTATGTCGCGGGCTTCGGCTTGTTGCGCTTCGCTGCGCTCAGCACAATCTATGTTTCGGGCTTCGGGCTTTGGGCTTCGGGCTTCGGCTTGTTGCGCTTCGCTGCGCTCAGCACAACCTATGTCGTTGATTCGTTGCGCTTCGCTGCGCTCAGCACAACCGATGCGCATTGATGCGCAGCGTGAGATTCAAAGCGTAGCGTTGCGCTTTTCTGCGCACAGCGTGGCGGTCACTTGCCACGGGGTGCAAAGGCGGGTTAGTGTCGGCGCGGTGGATTCCAGGGGAGATGCGTCATGTCGAAATTTCGATTGATATGCGGTTGGGTTGTTTGCGCCGGGAGTGTGCTGGGACTGAGCGTAGAGGCGACCGAAGCGCCGGTGGCGAGCGCGCAGTATCGCGGCACCTCGCGTGCGGTGCATTTCGATGTATCTCCGGCCTTGCGGGATGTCGCGCCGCTGCCGGTGCCGCGGGCACCGGTCGACGGGGGGCTGATGGTGGATCCCGAATCCGGCATCTTGGTCAACAACGCGTTGGCGCAGGATCTCGATCCGTTGGTGCAGGCCTTCGCGCCGTTTCCGAGGATCCCGGCGCCCAGCGCAAGTTTCGATAGTCTGCCCAACTTGTCCGGGGTATCGCCGCCGGATCCGGTCGGCGATGTCGGACCGAATCACTATGTGGCAATGAGCAATCTATCCTTCCAGGTACACGCCAAGGATGGCACGTCCCTGTTCGGACCGGCCGCCAACAACACGCTCTGGTCGGGGTTTGGCGGGCCCTGCCAGACCGAGAACTCCGGTGACCCGGTGGTGCTCTACGACCAGCTGGCCGATCGCTGGCTGCTCACCCAGTTCACTTCCGCGGGCCCGGGATTCTTCAATTGCGTGGCCCTGTCCACCAGCCCGGACCCGACCGGCAGCTATTTTCGCTGGGCGTTCAGTACCGGCAGCAATTTCCCCGATTACCCAAAGTATGGCGTCTGGCCGAATGCCTATCTGATCAGTACCCGCGAATTTGCCGGCGCGCCGTTTGCCGGCGTTGGCGCCTATGCATTGAACCGTCAGCAGATGCTCGCCGGCAATCCGGCGCCCCAGGTCATCTCCTTTTTGGCGGCGCCCGGGGCGACGCCATACACTGTCGGCGACGGGTTGTTGCCGGTTGATCTGGAGGGCCTGACCCTGCCACCCAACGGCTCACCGGCCTATTACCTGGGCAGCATGGATAACGGTGGACCCTACGGCGCGCCGCAGGACGCGCTCAATCTGTGGAAGTTCGTCATCGACTTTGCTAATCCACCGGCGTCCTCGTTTACCCTGACCAATGTCATTCCGATCGCCCCGTTCGACACCATCTTTCCCTGTTCGCCGGGCGCGCGCGACTGTATCGCCCAGCCCGGCACCGCCAACAAGATCGACATCCTCTCGTATCGGCAACGGCCGCTGCACCGTTTTGCCTATCGCAATTTCGGGTCGCACGAGTCTTTGGTCAGCAACCAGTCGGTCGAGGCCCAGGCCGGCATCGCCGGTGTTCGCTGGTGGGAGTTGCGCAGTCCGAACAGCAGTCCATTGTTGTTTCAGGAGGGCACCTTCGCTCCGGGTGTGACCGATGGCGTGCAGCGCTGGATGGCTTCCGCGGCAATGGATTCGGCCGGCAACATCGCCCTGGGCTACAGCGCTTCCAGTGCCACGGTGTTCCCGAGTTCCCGCTACAGCGGCCGCCTGGTCAGCGACCCGCTGGGCAGCTTGCCGCAAGGCGAGGGCGAGATCATTGCCGGCACCGGGTCGCAGACCGGTTCGCAGCGCTGGGGTGATTACACTTCGCTGAATGTCGATCCGATCGATGACTGTACGTTCTGGTTCATCAACGAATATGTTCCGGTGACCAGCAACAATGGCTGGCGTCTGCGGGTCGGATCGTTCCGCTTCAATGAGTGCGGTACACCGGGTTTCACTCTCAGTGCCGCGACCAGCAACCAGACGATCTGTGCCGGCAGTCCGGCCAACTACACATTGAATGTTGGCTCGATTTCGTCGTTCGATAGCCCGGTCACGCTGGTGGCTTCCGGCAATCCCGCGCCGACCACCACGCTGTTCAGCCCGAATCCGGTGCCGACGCTGCCGGGCAGCACGACCCTGAGCATCGCCAATACCGCAGGGGTTGCGGGCGGGACCTATTCGATCGGGATCGACGCCACTGCAACGGGTGCCGATCCACGATCGACCACGGTCGGCCTGACCGTGGTCGAATCGGTACCGGCCGCGGTCACCCTGGTGGCGCCGGCCGCCGCCGCGGTGGCGGTATCGCCGACGGCCGTATTCAGTTGGAATGCGATCGCCGGAGCGGACCAGTATGTGCTTGAGATCGCCGACGATGTCGGTTTCTCGAACATCGTGTTCACTACCACGGTAGCCACAACCAGTGTTGCGGCCAGCGGACTGCTGGAGGACACGGCCTATTTCTGGCGGGTCCGCTCGAGCAACGTCTGCGGACCGGGCACCGTTTCGGCGGTACGTAGCTTCCGCACCGGCATCACCTCGGTGGTCAACCTTTGCTATACCGGGCCAGCCGTGGTGATTCCGGACAACAACGCGACCGGCGCTTTTGCCGACCTGGTGGTCCCAAACACCGGGCCGCTGGCCGATATCGATGTGTCGACGACGATCACCCACACCTGGCCGGGTGACCTGAGCCTGCGCCTGACCCGGGTCGCCAGCAATACCACGGTGATACTGGGCTCCCGGCTCGGCGGTACCGGCTGCCAGATCGACAATGTCGATGCGAGCTTCAATGACCAGGGTGGTCTGCCGATTGCCTGTGCGGCCAGCCCGCCGGGCATTGCTGGCGTGATCACCCCGGAGAATCCACTGTCGGCATTTGCCGGGCTGGATCTGGCTTCGACCTGGCGATTGACCGCGGTCGATGGCGCCGGGCAGGATACCGGCAGCTTCATCGGCTTCTGCCTCAATGCCACCACGATTGTCGAAGGCAGCAATCCGGACGTGCTGTTCAAGAACGGATTCGAGTAAGCGCTTCGCGTCGATCGGAAAGCGAAACGGCCGGGAGCCCGGCCGTTTCCTTGTTGGCTGGTCGTGCGCTGCGCGCGGCGCTTGCTGCGGGCAGAGGCGCCGCTACGCCGAGGATCACAAGCGCTCGAAAATGCCGGCGGCACCCATGCCGGTGCCGATACACATGGTGACCATGCCGTACTTCTGTTTTTCGCGGCCGAGGCCATGGATCAAGGTGGCGATGCGTACCGCGCCGGTGGCGCCGAGCGGGTGTCCGAGCGCGATCGCGCCGCCGAGCGGATTGACCTTGCTGGGATCCAGGCCGAGATCATTGATCACCGCCAGCGATTGTGCGGCGAAGGCTTCGTTGAGTTCGATCCAGTCGAGATCGTTCTGGCTGATGCCGGCCTGTTTGCAGGCCTTGGGGATCGCGGCAATCGGGCCGATGCCCATGATTTCCGGTTTGACGCCAGCGACCGAAAAGCCGACGAAGCGGGCGAGCGGGGTTAGCCGATAGTCCTTGATCGCCCGCTCGCTGGCCAGCAGCACCGCACCGGCGCCATCGGACATTTGCGAGCTATTGCCGGCGGTAACCGAGCCGCCCTGACGGAATACCGGCTTGAGCGCGGCTAGTCCGGCGATCGAGCTGTCGGCGCGCGGGCCTTCATCGGTGCCGGCCAGCTTGTGTTTGACCACGATTTCGCGGCTGTCAAGATTGGGGCTCTTGTCGTCGATCGGGTAGGGCAGGATTTCCTGCCGGAACGCGCCGCTCTCGATCGCCTTGATCGCCTTCTGGTGGCTGCGCAGGGCGAACTGGTCCTGGGCGTCGCGGGTGATCTTCCACTGCTCGGCGACCTTCTCTGCGGTGATACCCATGCCGTAGGCGATGGCGATGTTGTCGTCCTGGAAAATGGCCGGATTCATCGCGACCTTGTGGCCCATCATCGGAATCATGCTCATGCTCTCGGCGCCAGCGCCGATCATCAGGTCGGCCTCGCCCATGCGGATGCGGTCGGCGGCCAGGGCCACCGCCTGTACGCCGGAAGAACAAAAGCGGTTGATGGTCATCGCCGCCGTGCTGTCCGGCAAACCGGCGAGCAGGGCGGCAATGCGCGCCATGTTCATGCCCTGCTCGGCCTCGGGCATCGCGCAGCCGACGATCACGTCGTCGATGCGGGTCTGGTCGATCTGCGGAAACGGCTTGAGGATGCCGCGCAGGCAGTGCGCAAGCAGGTCATCCGGACGGGTGTGGCGGAACATGCCGCGCGGCGCCTTGCCAACCGCGGTGCGCTGGGTGGCGACGATGTAGCAATCTTGAATGATGCGGGACATGGGTTCTACCTCGTAATGGGTTCGATGGCCTGGCGCGGGTCGGTCTGGTTGCGCATCAGTTGCGCAGCGGCTTGCCGGTCTTCAATGTGTGCAGGATGCGTTCCTGGGTCTTCGGCATCTGCGCCAGCGCGACGAAATGGCAGCGCTCCAGATCGAGCAGCCATTGCTCGTCGACCAGCGAACCGCGCTCGATTCCGCCGCCGCACAGGGTGTCGGCGATACGCGAGGCAACTTCCATGTCGTGCGCGGAAATGAAGCGGCCTTCCAGCATGTTGACCAAAAGAGTTTTCAGGGTGGCGCTGCCGGTGTCGCCGGCAACCGGCGTATTGCGCGTCGGCAGCGGCGGGCGGTAACCGGCTTCGGCCAGGGCACGGGCCTCGACTTTGGCCACGTAGAGCAGTTCGAACGGGTTGAACACGACCCGGTCGCCGGCACGCAGCAGGCCGAGCTCGCGGGCCTCGACCGCGCTGG
>JBGSKT010000290.1:0-1687 GCA_041741075.1 Lysobacterales bacterium | reverse complement strand
CCTCGCCGCGGCCGCTGGTGCCGATGCCAGCGCCGCACGCAGCCAGGCCGAAAGCGCGCGCCGGGATACCGCCAGTGCCGAGTCCGAGAATGCTGATTTGCAGCGACAGATCATCGAACTCAACGCCAGAGACACCGACCGCGGTCTGGTGGTCACCTTGGGCGACGTGTTGTTTGCCACCGGTCGCGCCGAGTTGAAAGGCAGCGCCACCGGTCACCTGAATCGGCTGACGAGCTTTCTCAATCGTTATCCGGAGCGGACCGTGAGCATCGAGGGCCACACCGACAATGTCGGCAGCGCCGATTCCAATGTCTCGCTGTCGCTGCGCCGCGCCGATGCGGTGCGTGCCTATCTGACCAGTCAGGGTGTCGCAGGTAGCCGCATCCATACTTCGGGCCAGGGCGAGGTCGCGCCGGTGTCCAGCAACGATTCGTCGACCGGACGCCAACAGAACCGCCGCGTCGAAGTAGTGATTTCCAATCCGGCGCCGGCACGGCCCTGAGCAGGATGACGCGACTTGGCTGATGTCGGGCCATCTGCGCTGACCGTGCCGCCGACGTGGAACGGCCGCACCAATAGCCAATGGCGCAGCGTTTCGCTGCGCCTGCTGCTGGCCGCTTTGGTGCTGCTGGCCGGCGCTTGTCGCAGTCTGCCCGATACCCGGGAAGCACTGGCCAGACCGATTCCCCGGCAGGCCACATTCGAAGGCAGCGCCGGGCCGGTCTCGACCGAAGGCAGCGAGCGGATCATCGGGAAACTCGGCTACCGTGATCAGGGCACCGCGGCGCTGGAGCAACATCTGGCCTTTTCCCATTCGGCACGATCGCGACCCCGCGCGCCTTCTTCGACCGGCTCAGCGCCGCTGGCATCCGGGTGCTCGAATTCAACCCGCTCAACCCGGCCCGGGGCAAACAGAGGGGCTGGCACCCCAACCACCGCGATCACCGCAGATTGATGCTGATCGACAGCCGCATTGCTTTCGTCGGCGGAATCAATATCAGTGATACCTATTCGAGCGCGCCACTGGGACGGCACGACCCGACCGTCCAGGCGCGACTACCGGGCTGGCGCGACACCCACGTCCGCATCGAGGGGCCGGTGGTCGCCGAATTCCAGAAACTGTTCATGGCCACCTGGGCCCGCCAGCGCGGCGATCCACTGCCCGCGCGCGATTACTTCCCGGTGCTGCGGCTGGTCGGCAAGCAGTCGGCCGCAGTTTTGCCGTGCAGATGGATCTGATGTTCGCCGCCGACCTGCGGGAATCCGAGCGGATTACGCTGGCGCGTTGGCGGCAACGTTCGCTGGGCTCGCGAATTCACGAACGGGCGGCCCGGCTCGCCGCGCACTGGCTGTAGCGGTCATCCCGCCATCACCAGGGTGGGCGCCCCGGTCAACCTGGGATCAGCCGGAGACCAGCGCCCGTGGGGAGGCCGAAGCCTTGCTTGGTGGCACCAACCGCTTGCGCCTGACCGGTGTTCGATCCGCAGCCGGCACCGGCGCCCACGCTGCTTCCGGGATGCCCGGGGCGAGTGCGATCAGGGCCGCGGCCAGGCGCGCTTCTAGGTGCGCCACCGCTGCGCCGAGATCCGCCCGTGCCGGCGTGGCACCGGCCTCGACCAGCCCGAGGACCGCGCTCAGAAAGCGCTGAAATTCCGGCAGCGGATCGGCCAGCGCTTGCGGACCGATC
>JBGSKT010000289.1:0-8048 GCA_041741075.1 Lysobacterales bacterium | reverse complement strand
GTCGGGTGCTGCTGCTCGGCGCCGGTGGTGCCGCCCAGGGCGTGGCGCCGGCGATCCTCGATGCCGGCGTCGGCGTACTCACGCTTTGCAACCGCACGCCCGAACGCGCCGACCGTCTGTCCGACTGGCTGGGCGAGCCGGGTCGGGTAACCACGGTGTACTGGCAGGACCTGAAGGATGCCGGCGGCTTCGATCTGATCGTCAACGCGACCAGTGCCGGACACAGCGGTGGCGCGCTCGACCTGCCCTTCGGCATCGCTGGTAGTCGCTGCCTGGCCTACGACCTGAGCTACGGCACGGCGGCACTGTCCTTCCTGGCCTGGGCGCGGGCAGCGCATTGCGACGTGGTGCTCGATGGCCTCGGCATGCTGGTCGAGCAGGCCGCCGACAGCTTCGCCCTCTGGCATGGCCTGCGCCCGAATACCGATGGCGTATACGCCGAACTGCGGGCCGGGCTGCCGCTGCCGGTGTGAACCCGATACCTGTGGATAAGTCTGTGGCCGGAGGCCCGCAGAGCCCGTGAAGATCGCGTTTATCCGGCCTCGGCAAGGCGCGCGAACTGGATCACAATTGACCAATATAATCTCTGTAAATCAAGTGATTACAGAACATTCGCAATTTCTTACTTCAACCATGTCGCCTAAGCTTCACAAGCCCCGGACGACCTGTGCAGAACTTTCCGCGCCGGCTGGCGCTTTCGACGCTTGTCAAGACGAATCGGCTCGACCCCGAGCACCCCACCCAGCCAAATAATCAGACCTGGCCGCGTCGTTCGCAGAGCTGCGACAGACAGTCGCAGACAGTTGTTGGACGAGCCCGGTCATAGGCGCGGGCGGCACCCTCTGAAAACAAGTTCGTTGAGCTATCGGCGGTGCGGCCGCTGGGCGGGGCGCTGCGGGCGATCTCGCAGGCCCGATGACCGGTGCGGCACTTCTTCGTCGTACACTTGCGCATGACCCAGGTGTCCATGGCCCATCTACGCCAACTGATCCGGACGCTCAGCTATGTCGTCTCTACCCACGCAGCGGACGAGCTTGAAGATGACAACCGCTCGATCCTCGACCTCGAAAACGTCGTCCTCGCAGGTGAAATTGTCGGGCGCCAGCGCGACCGCGGCAGCCGTGAAAGGAAGTAAGTCATCCAAGGCAGCACCCTCGAGGGTAGCGCCGCCGAAGTCGTCGCGAAAGATGGCCATACCAATAGGCTCTTCATCATCACCGTCTATGTCGTCTAGCGCTGCCTGCATTCACTGCGGAAGTGATCGCGTTCAGCTGAAGTACGTGACCAGGAGTTACGGCAAAGGCAGCGACTTGCTGGTCATCGTGAACATCCCGATGTGGTCATGTCCGGGCTGTGGCGAGGCCTACTTCACCGCGCAAACCATGCACGAGATCGAACGGATCAAAGCACTGCGCAAATCCATTGCGAAGCCTCGGTCGGTCTCGGTTGCGACGTTCGAAAAGGCCGCTGCCTATCCCCTCGCTCAAACGGAGCGACGACGGCAGGACGCGAGACCCGCTTAGCTCGATCGTTGCGCTCTTCTGTCGCGTTCGGAAGATGGACGACAATAGGCAAAGTAAGCGCAGCGCATCCACCATCCACCACCGTGCAGGCGTCACGACCGGGCGTTGGCGTGGGCAGTCGCGACGTGCCGTCGCTCCCACAGTGGTGGGCGCCAGCACCGCGGGCTCATCCTTGGTTCAAAAGGTGCATGTGCTTGCTGTTCCGGGTCGGTTCCGGTATAAAGACCGGCTCCCTGGGCCGCTCTGCGGCTGGCGTTGTCGCGCACCCACCGCCTGCAAACCGGGATCAAGCACCCAAAACCACCCGGGACGCGCAACTGTCAGACAGTTCGGGGCCGAAATCGCCCAGGCCATGGGCGAGATGCTGTTCAATCGAGGTGAATCATGGCAAGAGTCTGCCAAGTGACCGGAAAGCGCCCGCAGGCCGGAAACAATGTGTCCCACGCCAACAACCACACCAAGCGTCGCTGGTTGCCGAATCTGCACGAGCGCCGGTTCTGGGTGCCGAGCGAAAACCGCTGGATCAAACTCAAGGTCAGCAGCAATGCGCTGCGCACCATCGACAAGAACGGCATCGACAGCGTGATCGCGGATCTGCGCGCTCGCGGCGAAAAGGTCTGAGGAGTAGCGAACCATGGCATCCAAACGCGACAAGATCCGGCTGATTTCGACCGCCGGCACCGGCCACTTCTACACCACCGACAAGAACAAGAAGACCACGCCGGAAAAAATGGAAATCAGCAAGTACGATCCGGTCGTGCGCAAGCACGTGCCGTACAAGGAAGCCAAGATCAAGTAATCCGGTGTTTGCGCCGCTGATCAGAAAAACCCGCTTCGGCGGGTTTTTTTCGATCGGCGACCGCGCCGGTTGCGCCGCTTGCAGCGGCTTCGGCCTACACTGCGCCGATGCCCGAACTCCCTGAAGTCGAAACCACCCGCCGCGGGATCGAGCCGTTTCTGCTCGGTCGCACCGTCACCCGGGCGCGGCTATACCGGCCGGATCTGCGCTGGCCGATTCCCGCGGCGATCCAGCGCTGCCTGGTCGGCGAACGCATCAGCGCGGTCGAGCGTCGCGCCAAATATCTGCTGCTGCACACTGCTCCAGGCGCGGCGCTGTTGCATCTGGGCATGTCCGGCAGCCTGCGTATCCTGCCCGATGGCACACCGCGCGGATTGCACGACCACGTCGATCTGCTGCTCGATTCCGGCCAGTTGCTGCGCTTCAACGACCCGCGCCGTTTCGGGTGCCTGTTGTGGCAGCCAGCCGGGCAGGTGCATGCGCTGCTGGCCGTGCTCGGGCCGGAGCCGCTCGGCGCCGATTTCGATGGCGATTATCTGTTCCGCTTGAGCCGAGGCCGCCGCGTTGCGGTGAAAGGATTGCTGATGGACCAGAAGGTGCTGGTCGGGGTCGGCAATATCTATGTCGCCGAAGCCTTGTTTGTGGCCGGTGTTCGCCCCGGTCGCGCCGCCGGCCGGGTCAGCCGGCGCGAGTATCGGGCGCTGGCCAGTGCGATTCGGCGCATCCTCAGCCACGCCATCGAACAGGGCGGCACCACCCTTCGCGATTTCATCCGCCCTGATGGCGAGCCCGGCTACTTCGAGCAGGAACTCAAGGTCTACGGCCGCGGTGGCGAGCCGTGTCGGGTCTGCGGCAAGGCGGTACGGGTCAGCCGCGACCAGCAGCGTTCCAGCTTCTACTGCCCCGGCTGCCAACGCTGATCAGAGGACGGAGGACAACAGACCGTCGTCCCGGCGCAGGCCGGGACCCAGCGGTTGGCGCTACCGCACCTTTCGGGACTGGGCCCCGGCCTTCGCCGGGGCGACGGCTCTTTCCGCATTCTGCATTCCGCATTCCGCATTCCGCATTCCGTCTTCTGTCTTCTGTCCTCTGAACGCTACACTTAGGGTTTATACCCAAGGGAGAATCCTCCATGCCGAACGCTTTCTGGCAACGCGCCACCCTGCTCACCCTTGGCTTGATCGGCTCGGCGGCCGCCGAGACCCTGGTGCTGCGCTTCCCGGATCTTTCCGCCCGCCAGATCACCTTTGTGCATGCCGGCGATATCTACGTGGTCGGCCGCGATGGCGGCAATGCGGTGCGACTGACCGCCGATCCCGGCCAGGAGCTGTACCCGAAGTTTTCGCCGGACGGCAACTGGATCGCGTTCAGCGCCGAATACAGCGGCAGCCGTCAGGTCTATGTGATGCCGGCCAGTGGCGGCGTGCCGCGTCAGCTCACCTGGTATTCCGACATCGGCCCGATGCCGGTGCGCGGCGGCAGCGATGACCGCGTGCTCGACTGGTCGCCGGACGGCAACAACATCCTGGTCCGCATGAACCGGGTGGCCCAGGACGAACGTGGCGGACGCCCGTACCTGGTGCCGTTTGCCGGCGGACTGGAAACCCCGCTGGCCATTCCGGAAAGCGGCGGCGGCATGTTTTCGCCCGATGGCCAGAGCATCGTCTACACCCCGATCGACCGCGATTTTCGCAGCTGGAAGCGCTACCGCGGTGGCCGCGCCCAGGATGTCTGGAGCTACGATCTGATCGCCAACCGATCGCAACGACTGACCACTTTCGCCGGCACCGACCACCAGCCGATGTGGCTCGGCGATTCGATCTATTTCGCCTCGGACCGCAGCGGCACGCTCAACCTGTACCGACTGCCGGTCGGCAGCGACGAAGCCAGCCACGCGCCGGAGGCGGTCACCCAGTTCACTGATTTCGACGTGCTGTGGCCGAGCGCCGGCCCGGACGGCATCGTGTTCGAAAACGGCGGCCGCATCTGGCGCTACGACCCGGCCAGCGGCGCGAGCAAGGCACTGGTGATCAGCGTGGCCAGCGACGAAGCGGCCAGCCTGCCCGCGATCAAGAACGTCAGCGCCCAGATCGAATCCTTTGACCTTTCGCCGAACGGCCAGCGTGCCGTGTTTGGCGCCCGTGGCGAAATCTTCACGGTGCCAGCCAAAGACGGCGCGATCCGCAATCTCAGCCACAGCCCGGCCGCGCGCGAGATTGCGGTGAGCTGGTCGCCCGACGGCGCCAGCATCGCCTATCTTTCCGATGCCAGCGGCGAGTATGAAATCTACGTGCGCGCCCAGCACGGCCAGGGCGCGCCGCGCCAGATCACCCACGACAGTGCAATCTGGATCAACCCGCCGCAATGGTCGCCGGATTCACGCCTGCTGGCATTTACCGACCAGCATCAGCGCCTGCGCGTGGTCGACATCGAAACCGGCAAGCTGAACGAGGCCGACCAGGGCCGCTACGACGAAATCGCGCACCTGGCCTGGTCACCGGATTCGCGCTTCATCGCCTATGAAAAGACCGGGCCCTCGCATGTGCCGACGATCTGGCTTTATACCCAGGACAGCGGCAAGACCGAGCAACTGCTGGCCGACACCGCGCCCAATCTATGGCCGAGTTTCGATCCGGCCGGACGCTATCTGTATTTCGTATCGCGGCGCGATTTCAATTTGACCAACAGCGATTACGAGTTCAACTATCTGTATACCAGCGCCAGCCGCATCTATGCGGTGAGTCTGGCCAGCGACGGCCCCAGCCTGGCCACCTTCAAGAGCGACGAGGCCGAACCGGCCGCGGCCGCCAAGCAAGTCGACAAGAACCGGTTACGCATCGACAGCGCCGGTTTCGACCGCCGCGTGGTTGCGCTGCCGATCCCGCCCGGCAATTACGCCGGGCTGAGCGCGCTCGACGACGGCCTGATCTATCTCGCCCAGAACGACGAGGACCCCGAGCACGGCGCCAACCTGTTGCGCTATTTCCTGACCGAGGACAAGCCGCGCCAGATCGCCGCCGACGTGCTTGGCTACGCGCTCTCCGCCGACCAGCAAAAGTTGCTGCTGCGGCAATCGCAGTCCTGGTCGATCATCGCGCCCAAGGCCGATGTCGATCTAGCTGCCGGCAAGCTCGATCTGTCCACGCTGGAACTGCGCATCGACCCGAAGGTCGAGTGGCGGCAAATGTTCACCGACGCCGGCCGCATCCTGCGCGACTGGTTCTATGACGCAGGGCTGCACGGTGGCAGCGAACGCTGGACCGCGGTGCGCGAGCGCTACGCACCCCTGGCGGCGGCGGCGACCAGCCGCGCCGATCTGGATTATCTGCTGCACGAACTGGCCGGTGAATTGAATGCCGGTCACACCTATGTGCAGGGCGGCGACCAGGTCGTGGTCGTGCGCAAGCCCGGCGGCTTCCTTGGCGCCGAATTCTCGGCCGCTGATTCCGGCTACTTCCGCATCGAGCGAATTTTTCCCGGCGAGAACTGGTCGCCGGATTTCCGTTCGCCACTGACTGAAGCCGGCCTTGACGTTCGCCCCGGGGAATACCTGATCAGCGTGGATGGCATCGACGCGCGCACAGTCAAGAATGTCTATGCGCTGTTCGAGGGCAAGGCCGAGCGCGTGGTCGAGATCGGCGTCGCCGCCACGCCCGATGCCGGCAAGGCACGGCCGCTTCGGGTACGCCTGCAAAAGAGCGAGCGCTGGCTGCGCTATCTGGACTGGGTGCAGAGCCGGCGCGCCCTGGTCGATCAACTAAGTGGCGGGCGGATCGGCTACATCCACCTGCCAAATACCGCGGTCGAGGGCAATCGTGAGCTGATGAAGGGCTTCCTCGCCTATGCGCACAAGGACGCGCTGATCATCGACGACCGTTACAACGGCGGCGGCTTCATCCCCGACCGCATGATCGAAATGCTGGCCAGACAGCCACTCAATTACTGGAAGCGCCGCGGCCTGGAGCCGCTGGCGACGCCGCTGCTGTCGCACCCCGGACCCAAGGCGATGTTGATCAATGGCACCTCCAGCTCCGGCGGCGACGCCCTGCCTTACTACTTCCGCAAACTGAAACTCGGCCCGCTGATCGGTACCCGCACCTGGGGCGGCCTGATCGGGATCAGCGGCAACCCGGGGCTGGCCGACGGCGGCGTCCTGCTGGCCCCGACCTTCCGCTTCCTCGACACCGACAACCAGTGGGCGGTGGAAAACCAGGGCGTGGCGCCGGACATCGAAGTGATCGACCGCCCGGAAGCGATCGCCGCCGGCCAGGACCCCTCGATCGAGCGCGCCGTAACCGAACTACTAAAGACCCTGGAACAATCCCCACCCAAACCAGTCGTCGCACCGCCCGCACCGACACAATTTTGAGCTGGGGCTAACGCGGAGGCTGACGCAGAAATGCCTTCAGCACTTCGGATTTGTCCACTCCCAGGGCATCGGCCACCACCCTCAGGATGGCATTGAGTGTGCCGATGCGCAGCGCAGCGTGGGCGGGCACGGCCAGCCGATGATGAACCGGAATCCCGGTCTGCAAAACGATATGACTGCCCGATTGGTGGACACGCCGGTAGCCGAACCGGCGGATCAGCGCCGCAGCGCATGCCTCACCCGACAGATCGCGGGGCAGCTTCACGCCACCGCCACCAACTCGTCCTTGACCAGATGTAGACGGATGGCGGTGGGCATCGGTTGGTCGAAGAAATAGGCCGCAACCGCCTGCCGCACGTCGCCACGCAAATCGGCCCAGCTATCCGCCTGGCTCACTATGTCGTGCGAAAGACACTCCGCCACGTAGCCGCCATCGGATTCCTCGGTAACGACAAACACGATTTCCATGCGGTCCTCCACAGAGCTTCGGCGAGCGGCCAACACAGCAGGCCCACCGATGCCGGGCAGTGTAGCAATTCCGGGGCCATCCGCCCCAACGCGGAGATGAGTCCAGGACACCCATCCAGTGAGTCCAGGATGAGTCCAGCGCTGAGTCCAGGACACCCACACTTACGCCGCTGAGTCCAGGACACCCACACTTCCGCAACCCCGAAACTTGGGTGTCCAAGACGTCCCATCGAAGACTTCCCACCCCCACCGTTCGCGTTGAGCGTAGCTGCGCAGCGGCGAAGTCGAAACGTGGGACTCGCCGCTCAGCCTCTCCGCCACTGGTGGCGCCCCCTCCCCTCCCCTACCCTCTCCCGCGAGCGGGAGAGGGTCGATAAATGCGTCGTTGAAACCCTCCTCAACGCGGCTTCACAAGCGCAAGGCGATCAACCATCCTTGCAATTCTGGAGCAGTACTCCATAATTACAAGGATGATCCCTCGCCGCCTCCTCCCCGCCGTCTCCTCCGCTCTGGCCGAAGTCCCGGCGGTGGCACTGCTGGGACCCCGTCAGGCGGGCAAGACCACGCTGGCGCTCGCGGTGGCCGGGTCGCGGCCCTCGGTCTATCTGGATCTCGAATCCGAGGCCGATCGGGCCAAGCTTGCCGAGCCGGAGCTGTACCTCGCGCGGCACGCGGACAAGCTGGTCATCCTCGACGAGATTCAGCGCACGCCCCAGCTTTTCCAGAGCCTGCGCGGGCTGATCGACGCCGGCCGCCGGCGCGGGCAGGGCAAGGGCCGCTTCCTGGTGCTGGGCTCGGCGTCGATCGATCTGCTCCGCCAATCGAGCGAGTCTCTCGCCGGCCGCATTCGATACCTGGAGCTCGCCCCGCTCGACGCCGGCGAGGCCGG
>JBGSKT010000288.1:0-1535 GCA_041741075.1 Lysobacterales bacterium | reverse complement strand
CAATCTGGCCCTGGCCGAGCGCGGCTTGGCCGGTTTGCGCCGGGCTGGGCTGGAAGCCACGGTGATGGCGCAGGCGGTGATGATGCGCGGCCGCATGATCCACGAGATCGGCGCCGAACCCTATTTGCAGCGCTATGGCCGCGACGATAGCGAAGTGATCTGGTCGGTCGGTCGCGGCCGGCTCAATCTGAGTCTGATCGACGCCGCCGAAGCAGCCGGCGCGCGTTTTTGTTTTGATGCCGGGCTGGCCGCGGTCGATTGGCAACGGCAGCGCTTGCGTACTGTGAACGCTCTGGGTCTGCATCAGGAGCGTGACTTCACCGCCCTGATCGGCGCCGACGGCGCCGGTTCGGTGTTGCGCAGCGAAATGGCGCGGCTGACCGATCTCGGTGAGCGGGTCGAGCCGCTCGGGCACGGGTACAAGGAACTTTCCATTCCGGCCGCGCCCGGCGGCGGCTTCCGCATCGAGGCCCATGCCCTGCATATCTGGCCGCGCGGCGGCTTCATGCTGATCGCGCTGCCGAATGTCGATGCTTCGTTCACGCTGACCCTGTTTTTGCCCAACCAGGGTACGCCGAGTTTCGATAGCCTCGGCGATCCGGCCGCAGTCACCGCGTTTTTTCAGCGGGAATTTGCTTCGGCTGTGGACCTGATGCCGGACGCCCGGCGCGAGTTTGCCGAACACCCGACCGGGATGCTGGCCACACTCCGGCTCGAACGCTGGCATCTGGACGGCCGCGCCCTGCTGCTCGGCGATGCCGCGCACGCACTGGTGCCGTTCCATGGCCAGGGCATGAATTGCGCGTTCGAGGATTGCGTCGAGCTCGACCAGTTGCTGGCCGGGTCCGGCGATCTGGACGCGGTATTCGCCGAATTCAGTGCGCGCCGCAAGCCCAATGCCGACGCCATCGCCGACATGGCGATCGAGAACTACACGGAAATGCGCGATCGCGTCGCCGATGATCGCTTCCAGTTGCAGAAGGCGATCGAGCGGGTGCTGGCCGAGCGTCACCCGAAACGCTTCGTGCCGCGCTATGCGATGGTCAGTTTTCGGCGCATTCCCTACGCCGAGGCGCGTGCCCGAGGCGCGCTGCAGTCGGCCCTGCTGGCGGAATTGAGCGCCGGCATCGAGCGGCCGGAACAGCTCGACCTGGCGCTCGCCGACCAGCGCGTGCGGGCCACGATCCCGCTCTATCCCGACAGTTCGCGTGGTGCGTAGCCGTAGGTCGGGTCAAGCGCCGCAGGCGTGGACCCGACAGCCTGAAGATTGCCGCGACCGGTGAAGATGTCGGCTCCACCGCTGCGCGGCTTGAGCCGACCTACGTCTCGCCGGGCATTGCGCAATCGGCTGGGCATCCCGGATGACCAGCTTCGCGGTTGAAAACGCGCTGCGCTTCATCCGGGCTACTTTCTGGGCCGTTTAGCGACTGCGCATGCCGGTGGTGCCCGGACGGGCACTGTGGCGTTGCGGCCCGGCGCTGCGTCCGGGCACATGGCGCTGGCCCGATGTGCTGCTGCGGGCGCCGGGGTTCTGG
>JBGSKT010000287.1:0-7520 GCA_041741075.1 Lysobacterales bacterium | reverse complement strand
GCCGTCTTCGTGCTGCAGGCCCTCGCCGTTCAGGGTGGTGCGGCCGGCGGTGGCGCCGAGCAGGAATCCGCGCGCGCGCATGTCGGCGGCCTGCCAGCAGGAATCGCCGATGCGCTGCATGCCGAACATCGAATAGAAAATGAAGAATGGCAGCATCGGCAGGTTGTTGCTGCTGTAACTGGTGGCCGCAGCCAGCCAGGAGCAGAACGCACCGGCTTCGGTAATGCCTTCCTGCAAGACCTGACCGGCGGCGTCCTCGCGGTAATACAGCAATTGGTCGGCATCCATCGGCCGATACAACTGGCCGAACGGGGCATAGATGCCGATCTGCCGGAACAGGCCCTCCATGCCGAAGGTGCGCGCCTCGTCGGCCACGATCGGCACGGTGCGCGGGCCGATGGTCTTGTCGCGCAGGATGATGTTGAGCGCCTGCACGAAGGCCATGGTGGTCGAGATTTCGCGTTCGCCGCTGGATTTCAACAGCCGTTCGAATACCGCAAGTTCCGGTACCGGCAGCGCTTCCGATTTTTGCCGGCGCTGTGGCAGCGGTCCGCCCAGGGCCGTGCGCCGGGCCAACATGTATTGCACTTCCGGCGAATCCGGGCCGGGGTGGTAGAACGGCACTTCGTCGAGTCGGCTGTCTGCGATCGGAATATGGAAGCGGTCGCGAAATGCCTTGATCGCGGACGTGTCCATCTTCTTCTGCTGGTGGGTGATGTTCTTCGATTCACCGGCCTCGCCCATGCCATAACCCTTGACGGTCTTGGCCAGGATTACCGTCGGCATGCCCTTGCAGGCAACGGCGGCGGCGTAGGCGGCGTGCACCTTGTGCGGGTCGTGGCCGCCGCGGTTGAGTCGGGCGATGTCGTGATCGGAAAGGCTCGCCACCAGTTCCTTGGTTTCCGGGTATTTGCCGAAGAAATGCTCGCGCGTGTAGGCGCCGCCGAAGGCCTTGCAGTTCTGGTATTCGCCGTCGACAGTTTCCAGCATCAGCTGGCGCAGTTTGCCCGAGGTGTCGCGGGCCAGCAGCGGATCCCAATAACTGCCCCAGATCAGCTTGATCACGTTCCAGCCGGCACCGCGGAAGCTGCCCTCGAGTTCCTGGATGATCTTGCCGTTGCCGCGCACCGGGCCATCAAGACGTTGCAGATTGCAGTTGATCACGAACACCAGGTTGTCCAGGCGCTCGCGCCCGGCCAGCGAGATCGCGCCCAGCGATTCCGGTTCGTCGCTCTCGCCGTCGCCCATGAAGCACCAGACCTTGCGGTCGCTGGCCGGCAGCAGGCCGCGGTGCTCCAGGTATTTGAAGAAGCGCGCCTGATAGATCGCGCTGATCGGCCCCAGGCCCATCGATACGGTCGGCGTCTGCCAGAAGTCCGGCAACAGCCACGGGTGCGGATAGGACGGAATGCCGTGGCCATCGACCTCCATGCGGAAGTTGTCGATCTGCGCCTCGTTGAGCCGGCCTTCGAGATAGGCGCGGGCATAGATGCCGGGCGAGGAATGGCCCTGGATATACAGCAGATCGCCCGGGTGCTGCTCGCTGGGCGCGCGCCAGAAGTGATTGAAGCCGACGTCGTACAGGGTCGCGCTGGACGCGAAACTGGCGATATGCCCGCCGAGCTCGCCCGGCTTGCGGTTGGCGCGCACGACCATGGCGGCGGCGTTCCAGCGCAGGATCGAGCGGATCTTCCATTCCAGGGTGGCGTCGCCCGGCAGCCGGGTTTCCAGATGCGGCGGAATCGTGTTGACGTATTCGGTGGTCAGCGGAAACGGCAGGTGGCCACCGGCGCGGCGGGTTTCATCGACCATGCGCTGCAGCAGGAAATGTGCGCGCTCCGGGCCGTCTACGCCGATGACCGCGCGGATCGCCTCGGTCCATTCGCGGGTTTCGATGGGATCGAGGTCCGCATCGGGGTGCTCGTTGTGCTGGGACATCGCCTGCCTCCGCGGGCCGCCACGCGGCCCTGATCATGGATCGAATCAAGGCTGCAATCGTAGCCGAGTCGGCGATCAATCCCCAATAACGCGCGTTTGAATTGCGCTGCTGCGCGAACCGATGACTTGGGCGGTCGGAACTGCACCGGCACGGTGCAGGCGCCGCTGGCCGTCAGCACCGACTGGCCCCTAAGCTACAGCGGTTCGTGGCCGCGACTGATCGCGACGATGCCGGTGCGCGACAGTTCGACCAGGCCGAGCGGAATCATCAGCTCGATGAAGGCTTCGATCTTGACCGGCGAACCAGTGACCTCGAAGGTGAAGCTGTCGTGGGTGATATCGACCACGCGCGCACGAAATACCTTGGACAGGCGCAGTGCCTCGGCGCGCCGTTCGCCTTCGCCTACGCACTTGATCAGCGCCATTTCGCGCTCGACCCCGGGCCGGTCGACGCCGAGTTCGATCACCCGGTGCACCGGGATCAGGCGTCCGAGCTGGGCCTTGATCTGTTCGATCATCGAGGTGGTTGCGCGGGTGACGATGGTGATACGCGAGGTGTGCTTGAGATGGTCGGTCTCGGCCACGGTCAGCGACTCGATGTTGTATCCGCGCGCGGCGAACAGGCCGACCACGCGGGCCAGCGCACCGACCTCGTTATCGACCACGATCGACAAGGTGGCGCGCTGTTCGCGCGGGTTGTCGTTGTTGAGAAAATAAGCAGATGCGGGCTGGTTCATGGGCTTCACTCGTTACGCGAAGAGGGAATCGGGAATCGGGAGAAGCATAGGTTGTGCTGCGCTCAGCACCATTTAGGTATCCGCGCTCAGACCAGCATGCGCCCGGCGGCAGACACCTCGGTGCTGGCCTCGGCGTCGGGCAGGATCATTTCATCGTGGGCGGCCCCGGACGGGATCATCGGCAGGCAGTTTTCGGTCTGGTCGACCACGCAGTCGAAGATCACCGGGCCCGGATGATCGAGCATCTCCAGGATGCGCTGATCGAGCTCGTCCGGACGGATCGCACGGATGCCCTTGGCGCCGTACGCCTCGGCCAGTTTGACGAAGTCCGGCAGCGCCTCCGAATAGGAGTGCGAATAGCGTCCGCCGTGCAGTAGCTGCTGCCACTGACGGACCATGCCCATGTATTCGTTGTTGAGAATGAAAATTTTGATCGGCAGCCGGAACTGCACCGCGGTCGACAGTTCCTGCATGGTCATCTGCACGCTGGCCTCGCCGGCGATGTCGATCACCAGGGCGTCGCGGTGCGCGACCTGCACCCCGATCGCGGCCGGGATGCCATAGCCCATGGTGCCGAGCCCACCCGAGGTCATCCAGCGCCGCGGTTGCTCGAAGTGATAATGCTGCGCCGCCCACATCTGGTGTTGGCCGACTTCGGTGGTGATGTAGGTATCGCGTTCGCGGGTCAACTGGTAGAGGCGTTCGACCGCGTACTGCGGCTTGATCTGGTCCGCGCCCTGCCGGTAGGACAGCGAACGCCGGCCGCGCCAGTGTGTGATCTCCGCCCACCACGGCGCCAGATCGGGGGTGGCCGGCCCGCTCTGTTCGCGCCACAACGCGATCATCGCCGCCAGCACTTCGGCGCAATCGCCGACGATTGGCACATCGACCCGCACGTTCTTGTTGATCGAAGACGGGTCGATGTCGATGTGGATCTTCTTCGAGCCCGGCGAGAATGCGTCCAGCCGACCGGTCACCCGATCATCGAAACGGGCGCCGACCGCAATCACCAGGTCGGCGCGGTGCATCGCCAGGTTGGCCTGGTAGGTGCCGTGCATGCCGAGCATGCCCAGCCACTGGTTGTCGCTGGCCGGAAACGCACCCAGGCCCATCAACGTCGAGGTCAGCGGAAACCCGGTCAGCGCGACCAGTTCGCGCAACAGCACCGACGCGCGATCGCCGGCATTGATCACCCCGCCGCCGGTGTAAAACACCGGACGTCGCGCCGACCGCAGCAAGGCCACCGCCTGCGCGATCCGCGCCGGGTCGCCCTCGCGCCGTGGCCGGTAGGTGCGGTGCAGGATATTCGACGGGCCGACATAGCGACCCAGGCGAAACTGCACGTCCTTGGGAATATCCACCACCACCGGGCCGGGTCGGCCGGTGGTGGCGATGTAAAACGCATCGTGCAGGGTGCGCGCCAGCTCGTTTACATCCTTGACCAGAAAATTGTGCTTGGTGCAGGCGCGGGTGATGCCGACCGTGTCGCACTCCTGGAAGGCGTCGGTTCCGATCAAATGGCTGGGCACCTGGCCGGTGATGCAGACCAGCGGGATCGAATCCAGCATCGCATCGGTGAGCCCGGTGATGGCATTGGTCGCACCCGGCCCCGAGGTCACCAGCAGCACCCCGGCCTTGCCGGTCGAGCGCGCATAGCCCTCGGCCGCGTGCGCCGCGCCCTGTTCGTGGCGGACCAGAATATGCTCGATGCGATCCTCGGCGAACAGTGCGTCGTAGATCGGCAGCACCGCGCCACCGGGGTAGCCGAACAAGTGACGCACGCCCTGATCGATCAGGGCCTGCACCACGATGGCGGCACCGGTCAGGTTGGAATCGGCGGCGGGTTCGGTCATGACGGTCACCAGAAAGACGGTGGTGGGAAGGGGCCAGAGCGGCGCCCGCCTGGGCTGTGCCGGCGGCCACCATCACGGATACCCCCAAGGGCTATACCAGCGTTTGCTAGGGTTGGGAACCTAGGGTTCAGAGGACAGAGGACGGACGACAGAACAGCGCAGCGCGGCCCTTGTGCGAGCGACAGAAACTCCTGTGGGAGCAACGAAAGCTCCTGTGGGAGCGACGGAACAAAGCGACAGTTGCAGCGTTCTACAGTCGCGACGTGCCGTCGCTCCCACACTCCCAGATTCCCGCCAGGACCCCGGCCTGCGCTAGGCTTTGCCCTTGTCCCGAAGCGGAACCCGCCCATGCGAATCTGCGTCTACTGCGCGTCCAGCGCCAGTTGCGATCCGGTCTATCACCGGGAAGCCCACCGGCTCGGCGGCCTGCTGGCCACGGCCGGTTGCACCGTGGTCTATGGCGGCGGCGGGGTCGGTTCGATGGGCGCGCTGGCCGATGGCGTGCTTGCCGCCGGCGGCGAAGTGATCGGCATCATTCCGCGCTTCATGACCGAGGTCGAATGGCAGCATCCGGGCCTGGCCCGGCTCGATGTGGTCGAAGACATGCGCGAGCGCAAGCATCAATTGTTGACCGGCTCCGACGCGGTGGTCGCCCTGCCCGGCGGCTGCGGCACCTGCGAGGAACTATTCGAGGCGATCACCCTGAAACGGCTGGGGCTGTATTGCAACCCGATCGTGCTGGTCAACACCCGCGGTTTTTACAACGGCCTGCAACGCTTCCTGGAACACAGCATCGCGGAAAAGATGATGAGCCCGGCGCACGCCGCGATGTGGAGCGTGGTCGATAGCGTGGATCAGGTGCTGCCGACCATCCACGCCACCGCCGCCTGGCCGACCGACGCCATCCACTTCGCCGCGGTGCGCTGAGCTGGCGCTGCCACGGCGTATCAGCGACGCTGATACGGCAATCGCTTGACCCGAGCCAAAAGGAGTCAGGGTCCAGCCCGCACCGCCAACAAGCCATCGGCATAGCGCTGCGCCGCTTGCAATGACTGCGGCGCCACAGTGCGCCGGTAGAAGTCCAGCAACGATTCCCCGGCGCGGCAATTCGCCGGCAGACAGGCCAGCATCACACGTAACCCATTGGGTCCACAGCCGCCACCGGCCAGGCGGCAGAAAGCGAGTGCAACCCCCACCTTGCCCGGTGTCCAATGGTCGCCGTTGCCGTAGATATGACTGGTGTCGCCGACGTAGCCTTCCGGTTGCCAGCCCTTTCTCGCCAGTTCCGCCGCTGCCGCTTCGAACACCGCGGGTGACTCGGTTTTGGCGGCCAGATCGCGCAGCCGCTCGGTGACCGCGCGAGCGTTCGCCTGGCGTTCGGGCGAACCCTGCACGAAATCGTTTTCCAGGGCCATCTTATGGGCGTCGATCAGCGCTTGCAGCCCGAGTCTGTCAAGCGCCTGGTAATACTCTTCGGGACCCTCCATTGGCGTGGGTCGGAGCGATGGATCATCCACCACATCACCACAGTACGCCTGCAGATAACGGTCCCCGAGCCGTGCCGACTGCGCGGCGTCCGGCCACTCGCTGCCGGGCGGCAGGGCACGCTGCGCACGCTCAACAAGCGTACGCCGCGGACCGAACGCGTACCAACTGGAACACAGGTCCGTGACCCATGCTTTCATGTTCACCAGATCAAAGGACGGATTGGCACCGGCCGCTTCGTATCGGCGCATTACGTCGGCATACGAAGTGGCCCGATAGAGCGCGGCCAAGTCGTCCGCTCCCACCGCGCTCGCCGCTGTTCCTGCGGTGGGCGCTGCTGATCGTGCCGTGGGCATTTCCCGCGGCGGGTCGGATTTTGCCGATTCGCCCGCAGCGTTCCCATGGTCGCGGTCTGGCGCTAGGTCCCGATGCTCGAGCCCGATCCACAGCAGCGCCGCGACCACGGCCGCGCCCAGGCCCAACAACAAAGTTCGTGTCTTCACCTTTAATCTCCAACACCGGGAAATGACGGGGCACACCGTGCTGGCACGGTGCGCCACCGTCATCAAAATCCACTATGAATAAAGCCCAACGCCGAGCGAATCGACGCGTCGTGGGCGCGAAAGCTTATCGCCCGCAGAAAGCATCTGCCTTTGCTGCATGTATTCCGCTCATGGTGTTTTGAACTACCCAAAGTTCACGTTCACCGGAGCTCCAAGTGATTCGAAAAAGTCGCCCGGTTACCAGTTCCGTGCCGATTGCCCGCTGTGCAGCTGGGATCTTCACTTCCACTTCAGTGGAACAAATGATCGTGCCTACGTCAACAGGATGTGGCCCGATTTCTTTCACTTCCCTGGCACGCCCGTTGCCGCCCTCCCATGCTCGGCGCCAGTAGACCCGTATCCAGCGGAAAATCGTGCCCACTCCGCCACCTGATGAGCCTCCAGACGGTGGCGTACCTTGCACGATCACTTCTGGAAGCGTAGTGGGGTCGTTGCATGCCGCGTCAGTGCTGGCAGCGCCTGACTTCACTGGCGTTTTCGGAGATTGGCTTAGGTCAAGCATGCCACCGCCACCCCCGCCACCCCCGCCCCCGCTGCCTCCAGCAAATACGGTGGCTGGAACGAAAATATCACCGGGTAGGTCGGGCATGGAATCCACCCAGTCCTGGTGCGATGCGCTCAGCTTGACCCAAGCCTGCAGGGAAGGATCCCATTCATATAGCCCAAAGTTCTCAGCAGCGGTGGTGGAAGTCGCAGTGGACTTCGGATTGGTGCATGCCGCGGAAGCAACACCACCGGCGAACAGCGACGCTACTGCTAAGACGCAGCTAACAACTAAAGGAAACGTAGTGTTTAATTGCGTAGGTTAACGATAGTATTACGAAGCTGTGCACCGCGCACCTCACGCTTGCGCCAGACAAAAGGCGCCGCATTCGCGTTGTAGGCCTCGGTGAAAGCATGGATCGCATCACGCAGTTGCTCGATGCTCACAAAGCTTGCGTTGT
>JBGSKT010000286.1:0-1798 GCA_041741075.1 Lysobacterales bacterium | reverse complement strand
GCGGTGGCAAGTACGGTGGCTACTGCCGCCCGGCCCCGGCCCGGGTCTAGGCCGGGAGGGTGCCGCGCACCGGGTAGTCGTTGGCGCGGATGAACTTGAGGCCGGACAGCAGGGCGGCCAGGTCGGGGCGGGCAAAGGGCGCGTTGGAAATATCGATGATCTGGATAGCGTGCTCGGGGTTGATGACGAACAGCGCCGGTTCCGCGAACGGCCGGTCGGTTTCCTGCGGCGAGCGTGGTGACGAAACGTAGAGTCCGAGCTGGAACATCTGGGCCAGGCTCAGGTCATAGCCGAGGCTAAAGGTCCAGCCCTGCGCCCTTGCGTCGGCAACGGCTTTTTCTTCGGGGTCGGCGGAAATCGCCATCGGCGCGATACCGGCCTCGGTGAACTGGCCGAGCATGCCCTGCAGGGTATCGAGGTAGTGCTTGCACAGCGGGCAGTGTTTGCCGCGGTAGACGATGACCAGGCGCCAGCCGCTGTCGCTGGCCGGTTGCAGCAGGCCGCCGCCCAGGCGGGGAATGCGGAGATCCGGGAAGGGGCTGCCGGCGGCGAGTTTGGGGGAGGTAGTGGTCATGGTCGATTTCCTTGGCGGGACTTGCGTTGTGCCGGCCACCCGACGGCGGCCGACCCGGTCAACCCGGTCAACCCGCGCGCGGGCGGGTTGTTGAATCCAGGTCCGGGCGAACGACCGGACCGAGTTTGGGCCGGCCGCGATCAGGCCTTGTTCGCGGCGAAATGGGCGTCGACCGCGTCGGCATCGCCGATCAGGCGGCCACCGATGAATACCTGCGGCCAGGTGCCTTTGCCGCTGACCGCGCGCAGGGCACTGCTGTTCACCTGCTGGCTCATGCTGATCTCGGTGAAGCTGAGACCGTTGGCCTTGAGCGTGGCTTTGGCGCGCGCGCAATGCGGGCAGCCGGGCTTGGCGAAAATCAACACCGGCTGCGGCGCTTGCGCTTTCGGGTTGAGGTAGTGGAGCATGGTGTCGGCATCGGATACTTCGAACGGGTCGCCGTCTTGTTCCGGTTCGATGAACATTTTTTCGATGATGCCGTCCCGGACCAGCATCGAGTAGCGCCACGAGCGCATGCCGAAACCGAGCTTGCGCTTGTCGACCAGCATGCCCATCGCCTGGCTGAAGTCGCCGTTGCCATCCGGAAGGAAAGTCACCTGGTCGGCTTCCTGGCCCTGTTTCCATTCGTTCATCACGAACGCATCGTTGACCGACAGGCAGACGATTTCGTCGATGCCATTGGCCTTGAACACGCCCGCAAGTTCGTTGTAACGCGGTAAGTGGGTGGACGAGCAGGTCGGGGTGAAGGCGCCCGGCAGCGCAAACAGAATCACGTTGCGGCCCTTGAACAGCTTCTCGCTGTCGATTTCTGCCCAGCCATCGGCGCTGCGGGTTTTGAAACTCACTTTCGGTACCGGCTGGTGTTCGAGTGCAGCGGCGTTTGGCAACATGGGGATTCCTCGTTGGCTGATGGGACGGAGCGATGGACGGACGACGAGACCCTTCAATGGGTGTGGCCGGCGCAAAATTCAATGGCCCGGCGGGCGCAGCCGCTGACCGCTCAGCGCGGCCGGTCGGTCGGCACAACCACGCCACCGTCACGCCGATCGGTGGCAAAAGTCTAGAGGGAAAATCCCGGCGGCTTGGTTCGCTTGCGCACACTGGCCGAGGTGTGCCGGCTGCATCGGGTCGCGGGATCTGGTCGCGGTGCAAGCGCCGCGCTGATCCACCCACCCAAGCGTGGTCGCCCCGGCGAAGGCCGGAGCCCAGTGCCGTTATCGGTCG
>JBGSKT010000285.1:0-3626 GCA_041741075.1 Lysobacterales bacterium | reverse complement strand
GCCGCATTGCTCGCAGGCGCTGGCGATCACCGCTTGCCAGTGCGCCATGCGCCGGCCCGCGCGTTCGGCGTCGAGCTTAACTTCGGTCCGTTCGCTCGCCACCGGTATGATCGTGCCGACGCCAAGTTCGGTCGCCTTTTGCAGGATCAGGTCCATGCGTTCGCCGCGCGCCAGCGCCTGCACCAGGGTGATCGGCAGGCGTGGTACACACCGGTTTGGCGCACTGCTCTCGATCTGCACGCTGGCCGTATTGCGACCGATCGCGGTGACCCGCGCGGCATAGTCACGGCCATCGCCGTTGAACAGCACCAAGGCATCGCCGATACCGAGCCGCAGCACCCGGATCGCGTGCTGGGCGGCGCTGGCCGGAAGATCCAGCAGGGCGCCGTCGGCGAGCGCGGCATCGACGTGGAAGCGGGACAGTCGCATCGATCACTCGGCGTTAGGGATTAAACCGGACCCATGGGGCACGGGTGGTGAGCATAGCCCGTAGGCTGGCGGTGACTTCACCTTGCGGCCACGGCCAGCTCGATGCCTTCGAGGGCGACCGTGGCCATGAGTTCGATTTCATCCGCATCGATGCAATACGGCGGCAGAAAATACACCACGTTGCCGAGCGGCCGCAGCAGCACGCCGCGTTCGAGCGCGTGCCGATACACGGCCAGACCGCGGCGCTCGCGCCAGTCGAACGGCTCGCGGCTATGCCGGTCGCGGACCAGTTCAATCGCGGCGATCATGCCGGTCTGGCGCACCTCGGCCACGTTCGGGTGCCCGCGGAATCGATCCAGTGCGGCGCCCAGGCAGGCCGCGCTGGCGCGGTTCTGCTGCAGCCAGGGTTCTTCGCGGAACATCGCCAGCACTTCGCAGGCGGCGGCGCAGGCGAGCGCGTTGCCGGTGTAGCTGTGCGAATGCAGGAAGGCGCGACCGCTCTGATATTCGGCATAGAACGCGTCGAACACCGGCTGTGTGGTGAGCACCGCCGACAGCGGCAGGAAGCCGCCGGTGATGCCCTTCGACAGGCACAGAAAATCCGGGGTGATCGCGGCCTGCTCACAGGCGAACAGGGTGCCGGTGCGGCCGAAGCCGACCATGATTTCGTCGGCGATCAGGTGTACGCCATGGCGGTCGCAGGCGGCCCGCGCGCGCGCAAGGTAACGCGCCGGATACATGCGCATGCCGGCCGCGCCCTGCACCAGCGGTTCCAGAATCAGCGCGGCAAGCGTGGCCGCGTGCTCGGCCAGTAACTGGTCGAGGGCGTCGGCCGCGCGATCGGCATAAGCCTCCGCGGATTCGCCGGCCGCGGCCAGATAGCTGTCCGGCGAGGGCGCAAACAGCGGCTGCATCAGCAGCGGGCGATAGGTTTCCCGATACAACGGCACATCGGTGACCGAGAGCGCGCCCAGGGTCTCGCCGTGGTAGCCACCACCGAGCGCCATGAACCGGGTCTTGCCGCTGGCGCCGTGGTTGCGCCAATAGTGAAAGCTCATCTTCAGCGCAACCTCGATCGCGCTGGAGCCATTGTCGGCATAGAACACGCGGGCGAGCCCCGACGGCGCCAGCGCCAGCAGGCCCTCGGCCAGACGGATCGCCGGTTCGTGGGTAAAGCCGGCCAGGATCACCTGCTCCAGTCGTTCGGCCTGTTCGCCGATGGCGCGGGCGATGCGCGGATGGCCATGGCCGAACAGGTTCACCCACCAGCTCGATATCGCATCGAGCAGGCGATGGCCGTCGGCGTCGATCAGCCAGGCGCCCTCGCCGCGCGCGATCGGAACCATCGGCACGGTTTCGTGGTCGTGCATCTGCGTACACGGATGCCACAACACTTTCAGATCGCGGACGGCAAGGGCTTGCGCGTTGGGGCCTGGGAACATGGCATGGTCCGGGGAATCAGGCGCTATCATTGCGGCCCCGCCCACCCTTCACAAGCAGCACGGCATGAATCCGAAAAAATTGCATCGCCACAACCGCGGTTTCACCCTGATCGAAATCGTGGTCGCGGTGGCGATCCTCGCGGTGTTGTCGTCGATTGTTGCGGTCAAGGTGATCGGCAACGTCGAGACCGCCTCGATCGCCAAGGCCAAGACCGATGTGCAGTCGCTGTCCGGCGCACTCAACATGTACAAGCTCGACAACTTCAATTATCCGAGCACCGACCAGGGCCTGCGCGCCCTGGTCGAACGCCCCGGCGGCCAGCCGGAGGCGGCCAACTGGCGCAGCGGCGGCTATATCGAACGGCTGTCCAAAGACCCGTGGAATCGCGATTACCAATACCTGAGCCCGGGCCAGCACGGCGAGTTCGACGTGTATTCGCTGGGCCGCGATGGCCAGCTCGGCGGCGAAGGGCCGGACAGCGATATCGGCAACTGGTGATGAATGCGCGCGCGGCCGGGTTCTCGCTGATCGAGTTGCTGGTCGCGCTGGTGATCATGGCGGTGCTGTCCGGCCTGTTGGTGCTGTCTGCCAGCAGCGGTGGCATCGAGTCGCAGTTGCGCGAGCAGGCCGAACGCATGCGTGCGCGCATCGACTTCGCCTGCGAACGTGCGGAACTGTCTGGCCGCGATATCGGCCTGCACCTGGCGAGCGGCGGCTATGCCTTCAGCGAGCGCCGCGGCGAGGCCTGGGAGTTCCTCACCCGCGCCGAGCTTGCACCCTACCAATTGCACAAGGGCATCGCGCTGCGCGGCGAGGCCGGGCCGCTCGATGAAACCTACCCCGAGCAACCGCAGATGCTGTGCCTGGCCTCGGGTGAACATTCGCCGCTCGCGGTGGTGATCGCGGCCGGCGAGCGCAATCCCGAGCTCAGGCTTTCCGCCGACTGGAATCTGGCCATCACCGTCGCCGAACGCGCGCCCGGCAGTGCTGAATGGCGAACCGGGAAGGTCCGGCCATGAGCCGGCGACCACTACGTGGCTTCGCCAGGAACTCGGCCCCGGCCTGCGCCTGTCCTGAGCTTTGTCGAAGGGCCAGGGCGACGGGTTTCGGTCCGCCCTTGTCTGCCCGGTGTCCTCTGAACCGCGGCTTCACCCTGATCGAAGTGCTGGTCGCGCTCGCGGTGATCGCGCTCGCGATGACCGCCCTGCTCGCCTCCGGCGCGCGCATGGCCCGCGATCAGCAGCGCTTCGAACAGGTCAGCCTGGCCGCGTTCGCGGCCGATACCGTGCTCACCGAAACCCGGCTCAAGGAAGCGTTTCCGGCGATCGGCCGGCGCGAAGGACTGAGCGCGATCGGGCACTACCGGTTTCGCTGGGAGATGGTGATCCAGGCCACCCCGGAAGCGGCGATCCGGCGCCTCGACCTGCACATCTACCCGGACCCGCGCCCAGCCGATGCCGCGGCCATCGTCAGCCTGAGCGGATTTGCCGGACAACCATGAACCGCGCACGCTGCCAGGGTTCCCGCGGCTTCACCCTGATCGAGGTCCTGGTCGCGGTGGTGATCTTTGTGCTGCTGGCCGCGGCCGCCTACACCGCGATCGATACCCTGATCCGTACCCGGATCGGCGTGCAGCAACGGGCGCAATCGCTGCACCAGTTGCAGCGCGCCATGGGCCGCTTCGAACGCGACCTGCGCCAGGCTGTGGCACGCGGCATCAGCAACGAATACGGCGAACGCCGCCCGGCCCTGCA
>JBGSKT010000284.1:0-2399 GCA_041741075.1 Lysobacterales bacterium | reverse complement strand
CATCGGCCGCGCCGAGGATGGCGGTTTCTGGTTGTTCGCTGGCAATGTCCCGCTGGCCGCGCAGCGCTGGGCTCAGGCCCGCTACGGCACCGCCGACACCGCCGAGCAATTGATGGCGGCGATGCACTCGGCGGGCGCCTGGTTGCAACTGAAAGTGCTGGCCGATGTCGATCGGGCCGCCGACCTGGCCACGGTCCGCCGCCAGCTCGGTGCATTGCCGGCACCGACGCCGGTGCAGCAGCAGTTGCTGCAGTGGATGGACGATGCGTTGCGCAATGATTGGCCAATTGCCAAACGGGCAGGGGCTCAGGCGCCCGACGCATAGGACGTGCGCGCGCTCTGCTGTTAGGCTGTCCGGACCGCCCGAAGGAGCCATCGCGATGCACAAAATCATGCTTCCCCTGCTGTGCCTATGCGGCTTGTTGTGCGCAGAACTCGTGCATGCCAGCCAGTACACCTTCAGCGTCGGCAACAATACCGACCGCGACATCGACTCGCTCTCCGCCAGCCAGGACGGTAAGGGTTGGCGCGCGATCCGCGTCAGTGGGGGTATCCCTGCGCACTCGATGACCGAACTGCGCTGGAACTCCAAAGCCGACAAGAGCGCCTGCGTCTGGCAGGTCAAGGCGCAGTTCGACAAGGGCGGCGAAAGCGCCGCGGTCGAATTCGACTTCTGCGCGGCGGATCTGGTGCTGAACTTCACCGACTGAACCCGCCCGGCCATGATCAACAACGACGTACTGCGCAGCATCCGCTACCTGCTCGACCTGAGCGATGCCATGGTGGTCGATATCTGCCGGCTGGCCGACGCCGAATTCGAGCTCGACCGGGCCGAGCTGCAGGGCTACCTGAAGAAGGAAGGCGAGCCGGGCCATATCGAATGCAGCGACCGGGTGCTGGCGCATTTTCTCGATGGCCTGGTGATCCACCGTCGCGGCCCGATTCCGGATCAGCCGCCGCGTCCGGTGGAAGCGCGAATCAGCAATAATCTGGTGCTGAAAAAGCTCCGTGTCGCCTTCGAATTGAAAGACCTGGACATGCACGAGGTATTCGAGCAGGCCGGCTTTCCGGTGTCCAAGCCGGAACTGTCGGCCCTGTTCCGCCACCCGGATCACCGCAACTACCGTCCCTGCGGCGACCAGATGCTGCGCAATTTCCTCAAGGGCCTGGCCGTGCGCCTGCGTCCAGCCTGAATCGGTTTCAGAGGACGGAAGACGGACGTAGGGTGGATAAGCGCAGCGCATCCACCACCGGGCTATCGAAGCGGTAGTCGTGACGCGCCCAAAGCTCCCACAAGAGCGGGCTATCAAGCGAGGCCACCAAACCGCGAAGACGCAAGGACGCGAAGACGCAGGGTGAGCATGTGGGCCTGCCCTTGCGTCTTCGCGTCTTCGCGTTGGTTGCTCGGGCGATTTTCCTTCCCCGGCGGATGACCGGCTGCGCCGTTGCCGGCCGCCGTGCTTCATCCGGGCTGCGGTGGATGCGCTGAGCTTATCCACCCTACCGGTGCGCGACTAATAGCTACCGCGGCTGCGCTGGCGCACGCGGCTGCGGTCGGGGTCGCGTTCGATCAGGCTGAAGTAGTTGAGCGGGATGCCGTCGAGTTCGAGCATGGTTTCGGCGAGAAACCAGTGGCTGGTGACGGCGATGCCATCGAGGCCGCCATCGGTGCTGCGGCCGAACTGCAGCAGTTGCGCCTGGAAGGCATCGACGCTGGCGAAGTTGGCGCGGCCTTCGTTGTAGATGCGGCGCGCCTCGGATTCGCTCAGACCGTCGGCCAGCGCCATCAACACCGGGATGCTGGCGGTGTTGACATTGATGCTCGATGGCGTTGGCAGTGCGCAGACGTGGGCTTCGAGCGCGGCGTAGACACGGGCGTCGACGCCGCGCACCAGGCGCAACTCGCTGACCTGGACCATGGCCTGGTTGGCGGCGCGGTAGGGCGGATCGAGCAGCAGGTAGTTGAGACTTTCGGCGCCGCGCGGATGCGGTGTGCTGTCGGCGTCAATCCAGTCGAGCACGCTCTCGCTCAGGCTGCTATCCAGTTGCAGGGCGCCGAGCAGGCGCTCGAAGCGACGCCGGGCAAGGACATCTTCCAGACCATTCTTCAGCAGCGAGTTGAGGTTGAAGCAACCGTTCAGATCGCGCATGCGCCCGGCCAGCTTGCCGCCGGGGATATCCATTGGTGGCAGGCCCTGCGCCCACAGGTCCTGGCGCGAGTCGCGGCTGGGGTCCTCGCTGCGGTCGCGGCGCAGCAGTTCGATCGCCCAGGCTTCCAGCCCGCGCGCATAGGCGTAGGCTTGCTGCTCGCGCAACTGGTTGCGGGTGCGGGCCAGGGCGAGTTGGCTGGAATCGATCAGGGCGGCGATGGTGATGGTGCCGATCGCGACCAGCAGCAA
>JBGSKT010000283.1:0-1967 GCA_041741075.1 Lysobacterales bacterium | reverse complement strand
GCACGGCGATCGGCACGAAACGCAGGTCATCGCTGATCCGCAGCAATGCCCCACCGACCATGCCGACCAGCCGCCAGGGTCTGCCGTCCGGCCCGTCGAGGCGCCAGATCGCGCGCACCGGCTGCGCCGGCAGCGTGCTGTTGTCCGCGGTGAAGTAGCGCCAACGGCCCTGTGCCAGCAATCCGATCCCTTCCTTGGCGCTGCCCACCCAGAGCCGCTCGCCGCCCTGGCCGTCTGGCTCCAGCAGCACACCGAACACGCCGTTTTCGGCGGCACCGATCAGAGACACGGTCCGCCACTGGCTGGCGCTCAGCGCGGCGCGGGCGATGCCACCCTCGGTGGCCAGCCAGAGCAGGTCGGTTCCATCCGGGGTGCGTTGCAGTTTGATCCCGCGCACCGCATTCGAGGGCAGGCCGTGACGACGGTCGAATAGCCGGGTCTGGTCGCCACGAATGCGCACCAGCCCGCCACGGGTCGCCAGCCACAGGCTGCGCTCGCCGGCCTGGGAATGGGTCGCCACCGCCGAATAGACCGCCTCGCTGGGCAATTCTCCGCTGGCGGCCCGCCAGCGCCGCAGGCCATCGCCGCGCAGTCGGTATACACCGCTGCCATAGGTCAGAATCCACAGCTCCTCGACGCCGCGATCGCTGGTCTGCAGCAAGTCGGTGCCGAACGGAATCTGCAGGCCGGGCATTTCGAATCGCTGCCAGGATCCGGATTTTGCGGAATCATCCAGCGTGCGGAACCAGAGCTGGCCCGGATTGCGCAGCAGCCACTCGCGCGGTTCGCCAAACAGGGTCTGGGTGCGCTCGATCTTGATTGCGGAACCGGCCGGCAGGGCGGCATTGCCCGGGTCGGCGATGCACTGTCCGTTCTGCAGTTGGGCGATGCCGCCGGCCTGCGCCACCCAGCTCTGGCGCGATCCCCCTGGATGGATCGTGGTGGAAAAACGATGCGCAAAAATCCGGTCGCCGGTCAGCGCCCAACGCTGTCCGTCGTAGCGCGCCAGGCCCTCGCGTTCGAAGATCGCCCACAACTTGCCGTCGCCGTCGGTGAGCATGTCGCGCACCAGGCTGGTGGCTTCCGGAAACGCATACTTCGTCCAGCGATAGCCATCGAAACGCGCCAACGAGGATGCCGACCCGGCCCACACGAAGCCTTCGCCATCGAAGCCGATCGTGCTCCAGATTTCGTCGGACAATCCATCCTTGGCGGTGAACACATGGAACGCCGGCGCGCTCTGATCGGCCACGTCGAGCGCCACCGGAGCGTCCGCGCCAGTGTTCGCGCTGAGGCCGGCGGCCCAAAACAGAACTATTGCGAGTGCTGCTTGCCTGATCTGCATTGCAATTGCCATTCCGGAGCACTGCGAAGACCGCGAGTATGCCTTCTGCGCACCGTCACGCACGGCACCCTGGGCATTCGGTAACCGGTATCGGCGCAAAGAATCGCCAACCGCAGGCGCAATCAGCCCGGTTCCACCAGCACGCTGCCGGGCAGTGCCAGCACATAATCGGCGCCCATCAACTGCGAAGCGGTGGTGAAGCCGGGCGCCGGCGGCTTGGCCAGGATGCGTTCGAGGATGCCGAGTGCGGCCTGCGCGGTCAGGCTGTAACCGTTACTGGTGCGCAGCTGCCTATTGACCTGCTTGCCGGCCGGATTGCGCGCCTCGCCCCAGACCGTGCAGCCACTGCGGTCGCGCTTGTCGTCGTCGGGGCCACCGACGCGCACCTTGCGCTGCATGAAACGCTTGAGCGGACCCCAACCGAGCAGGGGCCGGATCAGATTGAGCCTGCGCACCCGCGCCGCGGTCGCCTCTGGCACCCCCATGTACACCTCGATATCGGGAATGCCGGTGGACAGGTAAGCGGTAACCACGTCGCCCCAGGGGATGGTCATGGCATGGCGCGGCTCGCCATCGCGGTCGAACGTGCGGGTCTTGTAGGCCAGCGGCACCGCGACCAGCG
>JBGSKT010000282.1:0-5556 GCA_041741075.1 Lysobacterales bacterium | reverse complement strand
CCGGCCGCGACCATGCGTTCGCGCATCGCATTGGCGGCGCGGGTGCAACTGCCGACCGAGCGTGTGGTGTTGATCTCGACCAGTTCCTTGTACAGCGCGCGAAACGCGGGCTCGCTGGGATCGGCCGGGTCCGCGGCCTGCGCCTGGGTCGCGCCCATGGCCAGCGCGATCGACAAAATCCGTAGCAGTCTGGTTTGCATGGCCCCGCCCCCGATCAATGATCCGAGCGGCGATGATGCCACGGTCGCACGGTGCGGTGGTGGCAGGGTCTTGGCGGGCCCGCCAAGCCCTGGCCGCGCCAGCGCCCAAGGCCGGCCGTTGCCGGCCGGCCATGGCGACACAGCTTGCGCAAACGTCAATCGAGCCGCGCTTCACCATTGCGCAGGGTCACCCGCGAACCTTCGCGTACGCCGTGCAGATTGCGCTGGGTCACGACGACACGGCGGCCGTTGTCCATGCGGATGCTCAGGTCGTAATAGCGGTGCTTGGCGTTCTTTTCGATGGCGTTGCCGGCGAAACCACCACCGACCGCGCCGGCGATGGTGGCGGCGGTCTTGCCATCACCGGAGCCGACCTGATTGCCGAGCAGCCCGCCGATCACCGCACCGGCCACGGCGCCACCGCCGCTGGCACGCCTGCGTTCGGAATAACCCTCGATCCGCTCGACCACGCCGCAATCGTTGCAGCGGCGATTGTCACGGTCACTGCGGTCGTCACGATGGCCGCGGTCCTGGTCGTAACTGCGCTCGCTGCGGTAGTCGCTGCGGCGTCCGTTGTCGTACCGACCATCGGTGGTGGTGCAGGCCGCTACGGTCAGCGCCAGCAGGGCGATCAGCAACAATTGAATTTTCATAACAGGCTCCTTGGATGATGGCCTGGAGTCAAGTTACTCGTGGAGCGGACGGCAAACGGTGCGGTGTCACACAGAGTGGGATTGGGGAATGGGGAAGCGGGACTGCTGCACTTGTGGGAGCGACAGCGTCCAGAAGACAGAAGACAGAGGACAGAAGGCAGAGGACAGAAGGCAGAAGCAACCGCGGTTGCCCTTGGCTTTACCTGTCCTCGGTCTTCTGTCCTCCGTCGTCTGGACGCCGGCTACGGTCTCACCAGTCGGTCTGCTCCGGCAGCAGGCCGCGCAGTTCGGCATCGCTCAGGTTGCGCCACTGGCCGGTTTTCAGGTGGCCGAGTTTGATATTGGCGATGCGCACGCGCAGCAGTTGCTTGACCCGATAGCCGAAGTGCGCGGCCATCAGCCGGATCTGCCGGTTGAGGCCCTCGGTCAGCACGATGCGGAAGCCGAACTTGCCGAGTTTGCCGGTCTTGCAGGGTCGGGTGATCTGCTCGTGCACCGGCACGCCGCGCGCCATGCCGCGCAGAAAGACCTCGCTGACCGGCAGGTTGACCGCGACCAGGTATTCCTTTTCCTTGGCGTTTTCGGCGCGCAGGATGCGGTTCACGATATCGCCGTTGCTGGTCAGCAGGATCAGGCCCTCGGAATCCTTGTCCAGACGGCCGATCGGGAAAATACGCTGCTGATGGCCGACGAAGGCGACGATATTGCCGGCGACGTTGGGCTCCGAATTGCAGGTGATCCCCACGGGTTTGTTCAGCGCAATGTAAACATGGCGGCGGTTGCCCTTGCCCGGCGGACGTGCGCGCAGCAGTTGCCCGTCGATGCGCAGCTCGTCGCCGGGCCCGACCCGGGTACCGATGCCGGCCGCCTTGCCATTGACGGTGACCCGGCGCTCGGCGATCAGCCGGTCGGCTTCGCGGCGTGAACAGAAACCGCTCTCGCCGATGAATTTGTTGACCCGGGTGGTTTCCGCGGGCGCCGTCGGTTCGGTCATGAACGGGCTCTGGTGTGGTCAGGGCGGTGGGGGATGGCAGGGCGGAAAAACCGGATGCGCGCTGGCTGCGCGGCACATCGTCTATCTGTCTGGCCGGCGATGATAGCGCGCAGCCGGGCCGGGTATGGCGTAGCATGGGGTCTGCGCTGCTCTGGCATCGCCTTGTTCCGGCCTGACCCTCGACTCGCCGTCCCGCGTCCTCCGCGCACCTTGTCGTCGGTCTAGGGACTGCCCATGCCGGGCTACAGCACACGCCTGCTCACCGTACATCTGGGTGCGCACGATTACCGCATTCGCGCGCTCAGCGATCGCCAGCAGTTTGCCGACCCGTTCGGGCTGGCCGAGCGGATCGGCATCTCTTCGGCGCAGTGGTGCCTGTTCGGTCAGGTCTGGCCGGCCGGGCGTCTGCTCGCCGAGACCATGAGCCGCTTCGACATCGCCGGCAAGCGCATCCTCGAAATCGGCTGCGGCCTGGGCCTGGCCAGTCTGGTGCTGCAACGTCGTGAGGCCGACATCACCGCCAGCGACCACCATCCGCTGGCCGAGCCGTTCCTGCAGCACAACGCGGCGCTCAACCAGTTGCCAGCGCTGGTCTACCACGACCTGCCCTGGGCCGGCACCGACTGCGGACTGGAGCGATTCGACCTGATCATCGGCAGCGATATTCTGTATGAACGCAATCACGCCGAATTGCTGGCGGCCCTGGTGCGCCGCCATGGCCGGGCCAGCGGCGAGGTGCTGATCACCGATCCCGGCCGTGGCAACAGTGCCGGCTTCACCCGCGCCCTGGGCCTGCTCGGCTATCGGCAAAGCGAACAACGCGCCGCCCTGGACGCCGATGATCGCCCGCCCTACCGCGGTCAGTTGCTGAGCTACCGGCGCGGTGCCACCGCCACGCCCGGCCCAAGCTGATTCCGCTCGGGTAGCGGATTCTGTCGTAGACTTTCGAGCGCTGCTTGCGAAATCATCGAAAATTCCGGGAATCGGGAGTGTAGAGAATTGTGGGAGCGACGCTACGTCTGTGGGAGTGACGCTACGTCGCGACTGCCGAGCGGGATGACCGTGCTGACCCGGCATGCATCGCAGGTGCAGCAGTTCCGCTCTCACGATCCCCGGTCTCGGCATTTTCGCAAGCTCTAGATCCTGCAATCGGAGACGACCATGCGCCGAATCGCCGCCTGTGCCTTGCTGGCTTTCCCGAGCACCCAGGCCGCCGCCGATGCCGCCGCCCACCTGCGGGTGCCGGAAGGATTTGCCATCAGCGTGTATGCCGAACCGGTAGCCAACGCGCGTGGCATGGTCTTCGGTGATCTCGGCACGCTGTTCGTCGGTTCGCGCGAACGCGGCCAGGTCTATGCCGTGCAGGACCTGGACCGGGACGGCCGGGCCGATTCGGTCCGGGTGATCGCGCGCGGGCTCAACATGCCGGTCGGCGTGGCGTTCAAAGACGGCGCGCTGTATGTCTCCGCGGTCGATCGCATCCTGCGCTTCGACGCCATCGAAGGGCGGCTCGATCACCCGCCCAAGCCGGTGGTGGTGGTTTCCGACCTGCCCGACAAGAGCCACCACGGCTGGCGCTATCTGGCGTTCGGGCCGGACGGCAAGCTGTATGTGCCGATCGGCGCCCCGTGCAATGTCTGCGACCAGCCCGGGTTCGGCCGCATCCTGCGCATGAATGCCGATGGCAGCGCACGCGAAACCGTGGCGCGCGGCGTGCGTAACACGGTCGGCTTCGACTGGGACCCGGCCGACGGCAAACTCTGGTTCGGAGACAACGGCCGCGACCTGATGGGCGACGACCTGCCGGACTGCGAATTAAACGTGGTGCAGAAGACCGGCGAGCATTTCGGCTTCCCCTACTGCCACGGCGGAAACACGCTCGATCCCGAATTCGGCGCCGGCAAATCCTGCGCCGACTACCGCGCCCCGGCGGCCCGGCTCGGCGCCCACGTCGCCCCGCTCGGCCTGCGCTTCTACACCGGCCGGCAGTTTCCGCCCGAGTATCGCGGCAATCTGTTCGTGGCCCTGCACGGCAGTTGGAACCGCAGCAAAAAGAGCGGCTACCAGGTGATCCGGGTCGAACACGATGGCGAGCGCGTGCGCCGGGTCACGCCGATGGTCGAGGGCTTTCTCGACGGCGAAACCACGCTCGGCCGGCCGGTCGATCTGGTCGTGGCCGGCGACGGATCGCTGCTGATCTCGGACGACTACGCCGATGTCATCTATCGACTTCGCTATGTCGGCAGCCAAAAACCAGCCACCGCCAACGAGGCCCCACCATGAAAATCCACAGCAACAGCTTTGCCGAAGGCGGGCTCATTCCGGCCGAATTCGCCATGGGCCAGCCGGTCGGCGCGGGCTTCGGATTCGCCGGCAACCGCAACCCGCAGCTCGCCTGGTCGGCGCCGCCCGTTGGCACGCGCTCGCTGGTCCTGCTCTGCATCGACCCGGACGTGCCCACCGTGGCCGAAATGGTCGGCAAGCCCGGAGTCGAGATTCCGGTCGAGCAACCCCGATGCGAATTCGTCCACTGGCTGATGATCGACATCCCGCCCGATTGCCGCGACATCGCGGCCGGCGCGTGCAGCGATGGCGTTACCGCGCGCGGCAAACGCCAACCGCCGGGCCCGCCCGGCTCGCGCCAGGGGCTGAACGACTACACCGCCTGGTTCGCCAACGACGCCGACATGGCCGGCGACTACACCGGTTACGACGGCCCATTCCCGCCACCGAACGACCTGCGCTGGCACCACTACCACTTCCACCTGTTCGCCCTCGACCAACCGCGCCTCGTGGTAGCCGATCGCTTCACCCCAACCGAAGCCCGCGCCGCCATGCTCGGCCACGTCCTCGCCGAAGCGGAAACGGTGGGGCGGTATTCGTTGCGGTTTGGATGAGTCGCCGAAGCCATCCGGCGCATGTTGGAGCGACGGGCACGTCGCGCGGGCTAGCGATGCGGCAGTCGCGACGTGCCGTGGCTCACACAACCAGCGCCACGATGCCTTCGAGGGGCCGGTGCTGATTCGTGCGAAGGCCCAACTACACGTCGATCACCGGCCCGCTGTTTTTGCGCGCCCACTGGAGCGCGGCGTTTGACCTGAAGCTTTCCGCGCGACATCGACCAGCGAGTGCAGCGCCTTATTGACCGCGGCAGAATTGGGGAAAACAGCGGAGACGGCGTCGTCCAGGACCACCACGTTTGAACTGGCCACAACACGCTGATAGTACCGTCCGCGTTCCATCTTCCCAAAGTCCGGACGTTGGTATTCTGTACGAAGTTCGTCAGAGCCAGATTTAGCCTTCTTCATAAAGCCGCCTTTCGTGTTGAGTCGCGATACGAGCGCTGATGATTCGGATGGCATCGCCACGTTCGGTGTGGGCTACGACCAAAAGCCTTCCCTGAGACGACATTCCGAACGTGACCGCTCGTTCTTCCATCGCGGAATGGTCAGGATCGGCACCCGTAACTGTCGCGTCCCGTAAGCTTACGAACGTTTTTGACAAATAATTTCGGGTGTGTTTCAGACCAATCACGGAGGGCGTCGAACGGGGTTTTGTGGTCCAGGGCTTTTTGCGGGATGTGTTGATTGTAGAGCACGGCATAGCGCCGCAGGGTGATTTCGAGCTGTTCGCCGTTGATGAAGCGGGTGGTGGCGAGCACGTCGCTGATGCGGCCGTTGAAGCGCTCAACCATGCCATTGGTTTGCGG
>JBGSKT010000281.1:0-4267 GCA_041741075.1 Lysobacterales bacterium | reverse complement strand
TACCGACAGCGCCGGCGATCATCGCTGCGCGATGGCGCTGGCGGTGGCGGCGCTGTGCGCCAGTGCGCCAGTGCGGGTGTGCGATGTGGCCAATGTGGCAACCTCGTTTCCCGGCTTCGAGCGATTGGCGGTCGACATTGGTTTTCCCTTGCAGGTCGAGCCCGGAGAGCGCGGATGAACCCGGTTGCGGTACTCACTATCGACGGCCCCTCCGGCTCCGGAAAAGGCACCATCGCGCGGGCCGTGGCCGAGCGCCTGGGCTGGCATTTTCTGGACAGCGGCGCACTGTATCGGGCGGTCGGTCTGGCCGCGAGCTGGGCCGGGATCGCCTTCGATGACGTTGACGCCCTGGTGCGCGTGGCCGGGGAGAGTGAAATACGCTTCGAGGATCGTCGCGGCGACGACCCGGCGGTGTTCGTCAACGGCCAGGAAGCGAGCGCCGAATTGCGCACCGAAACCTGCGGCGCGGCGGCCTCGGCGATCGCTGCAATCCCGGAAGTGCGCGCCGCCCTGGTGGCCAAACAGCGCGCTTTCCGCCGCCCCCCGGGTCTGGTCGCCGATGGTCGCGACATGGGCACGGTGATCTTCCCGGATGCGGTCTGCAAGGTGTTTCTCACCGCGAGCGCCGAGGTGCGTGCGGAGAGGCGGTATAAGCAGTTGAAGCAAAAGGGATTCGAAGTTATACTCGCAGCCCTTTTGCGCGAGATTGTCGCGCGGGACGCCCGTGATGCCGGGCGCGCGGTGGCGCCGCTACGACCTGCAGACGACGCAGTTCGGATCGATGCCACCGGGCTCGGTATCGGTGCGGTGGTCGAACGTGTGCTGGCCTTGCTGCCGGCGCGTTGACTATCGGCAAGCGCGCGTGGTCCCGGTGCAAGTCGGGGAACAACAACGGCAGTCCGCTGCCATCAACCAAGCCCGATCCGGCGCCATTCGCCGTGATTCGGTATTTCCATGGAACCTTTATGACCGAGAGTTTTGCCGAACTGTTTGAGATGAGCCAATCGATTGCGCGCCTGAAACCGGGCAGCATCGTGACTGGCATTGTGGTGGACATCCGTTCCGATGTCGTGATCGTGCACGCCGGACTCAAGTCCGAAGGCATCGTACCGATCGAACAGTTCCGGAATGATGACGGCGAGATCGACATCAAGATCGGCGACGAGGTCAAGGTCGCGCTCGATTCGCTGGAAAATGGTTTCGGTGAAACCGTATTGTCGCGCGAGAAAGCCAAACGCTCGATGGTCTGGGACGAACTCGAAGAAGCCCTGCAGAGCAATGCCACCATCGTCGGCCGCATCAGCGGCAAGGTCAAAGGCGGGTTCACCGTCGATATCCGCGATGTGCGCGCGTTCCTGCCCGGTTCGCTGGTCGATGTGCGGCCGGTCCGCGACACCACCCATCTGGAAGGCAAGGAACTCGAATTCAAGCTGATCAAGCTGGATCGCAAGCGCAACAACGTGGTGGTTTCGCGTCGCGCCGTGGTCGAGAGCGAGTTCTCGGTCGAGCGCGAACAGTTGATGGAGCGCCTGCAGGAAGGCGTGGTGGTCAAGGGTGTGGTCAAGAACCTCACCGACTACGGCGCGTTTGTTGATCTGGGCGGCATCGACGGCCTGCTGCATATCACCGACATGGCCTGGAAGCGCGTGCGGCATCCGTCCGAAGTGGTCGAAGTCGGCCAGGAACTCGATGTCCGCGTGCTCAAGTACGACCGCGAGCGCAACCGCGTCTCGCTGGGTCTTAAGCAGCTCGGCGAAGACCCTTGGGTCAATATCGCCCGCCGCTATGCGACCGGTACGCGTTGCTTCGGCAAGGTCTCCAACGTCACTGATTACGGCTGCTTCGTCGAGCTGGAACCCGGCGTCGAAGGCCTGGTCCACGTGTCCGAGATGGACTGGACCAACAAGAACATCAACCCCGGCAAGCTGGTCCAGGTCGGCGACGAGTCCGAAGTCATGGTGCTCGATGTCGACGAAGAGCGGCGCCGTATCTCGCTCGGCATGAAGCAGTGCTTCAACAATCCGTGGGAAGAGTTCGCCGTGCACCACAAGAAGGGCGACAAGGTCTCCGGTACGGTCAAATCGATCACCGACTTCGGTGTGTTCATCGGTCTCGATGGCGCCATCGACGGCCTGATCCACTTGTCCGATATCAGTTGGCAGATGTCCGGCGAAGAACTGGTGCGTAACTTCAAGAAAGGCGAAACCGTGGAAGCGGTGGTGCTCGCGGTGGATCCGGAGCGCGAGCGCATCTCGCTCGGTATCAAGCAGCTCGAACAGGATCCGTTTGCCACCTTCATGGCCAACAATCCCAAGGGCAGTATCGTCAACGGTACGGTGCGTGAAGTCGATGCCCGCGGCGCCACTATCACCCTCGGCGAGGGCATCGACGGCTATCTGCGCGCCTCCGATATCGCCAAGGAACGGGTCGAAGATGCCACCACCCGGCTCAAGGTCGGTGATGCGGTCGAAGCCAAGTTCATCGGCATGGATCGCAAGGGCCGTACTCTGCAGTTGTCGATCCGCGCCAAGGACGAGCAGGAAATGGCCGACACCCTGGCCGAATACCAGGGTGGCAGTGCCGTGGTCACCACCAAGCTCGGTGCCCTGTTGCAGGAGCAACTGCGCAAATAACGTTCCGTTGCGGTAAACCTGCATGGCCGGAGCCCCGCAAGCGGGGCTCCGGATCCGTCCCAAAAGCGTGCGAGCGAAACTGATGGCAACCAAGTCGGAAATCATAGACGGATTGGCGCGCCGCCAGCGGCACCTGGCACACCATGATGTGGAACTTGGGGTCAAGGAAATTCTTGAGCATATCGGCTCGGCGCTGGCGCTCGGACAGCGCATAGAAATTCGTGGTTTCGGCAGCTTCTCCCTGCATTTTCGGCCGCCCAGACAGGGGCGCAACCCGAAGACCGGGCAGTCGGTCGCGCTGCCGGGGAAAAACGTGCCCTATTTCAAGCCAGGCAAAGAACTGCGCGACCGGGTCAACGCGGCCTTTGCCGAGATCAGGGAAGACAGCAGCTCCGAGGACAAGGCCGATGTCGACTGATCGCGGCTCGCTGCTGACGCGCTGGTTGCTGCTGCCGCTGGCCGTGGTGGTGGCGTTGTTGTCGCTGGTGTTCTTCGCCATGAACCGCGATCACGCGGTGATGGATCTGTATTTTGCCCGGATCGACCTGCCGCTCGGCCTGCTGGTCGCGCTGTGCCTGCTCGGCGGCTTCGTGCTGGCCGGTGCCATCCTGCTGCTTACGGTGATCGTCCCGCAACGCCTGCAGTTGCGCTCGTTGCGCCGGGAACTCGAGCAACTGCGTCGCCAACGGACCCAATGAACGACGGCGTCATCCCGGTCTCGGTAGGCGTTTTTCTGCTGGGACTGCTGGCTGGCTGGCTGTTGGCGCGGCTGTATGGTGCGGCCAACAAGGGTCGTCAGGTCGACAAGCTCCGCCGCAACTATTTTCGCGGGCTCAACTTCCTGTTGAACGAACAGCCGGACAAGGCGATCGAGGTGTTCTTGCAGATCGCCGAGGTCGACAACCACACGGTCGAGACCCACTTGGCCCTGGGCAGCCTGTTCCGCCGCCGTGGCGAGACCGATCGCGCCATCCGTCTGCACCAGAACCTGATCTCGCGGCCGAGCCTGACCGCCGACCAGAAATCGGTCGCCTTGCTCGAACTGGGCGAGGATTACATGCGTGCCGGCCTGCTCGATCGCGCCGAATTGCTGTTTACCGATTTGCTCAGCGTCGACGCATTCGCCGCGCCCTCGCTGCGCCAACTGATTTCGGTCTGCCAACAGGAACGCGACTGGCGTCGCGCGATCGATCATGCCCGGCGCCTGCAGCAGATCAGTGGCGAGGCGCAGGGTGAACAGATTGCCCACTTCCTTTGCGAGTTGGCGCTCGAGGCACGCAACCGGGGCGAACTGGCGGTCGCCGCCAGCCTGGTCGCAGAAGCGCAAATCAGCGACCCCGACGCGGTCCGTCCACGCATGCTGTCCGGGGATCTGGCCATGGCGCGTGGCGATTGCACCAGCGCGCTTGCGGCGTTCGAGGCAGTATTGGCCGAGGATGCCGATTACACCCCGGATGTGCTGCCGCGCCTGCTCGACTGCCTGGGCCAGATGGGCCGACAGGCCGATGTGCCGGAACTGCTGAGGCGCCTGGCGCGGCGTTTCCAGGGCATTACCCCAGTGCTCGAGTTATGTCGGCGGATCGCGGCGGAGCAGGGCGCCGAGCCCGCAATCCAGTTACTCGGCGAGCGCTTGC
>JBGSKT010000280.1:0-4339 GCA_041741075.1 Lysobacterales bacterium | reverse complement strand
GCCGCCGCCAACACCGCCCACCGGCGGTAGCGGCGCGCCGCCGTTCGGCGACGCCGAGTATCGCCTCGAAGTCGAACCGCAGGGCAACGACGGCCCCGAGCTTTCGGCGCGGCTGGAACAGCGACCGGACCGGGTCGATTTCAAGGTCGAAGTCGAAGATGTGCCGGTCGGCAGCTATGACCTCAGAGTGGGCGGCGAAGACCAGGGCACCGTCCAGGTCATCGCTGTCGAAGGCGGCAGCGAGGGCCATCTGGAGTTTCGCGAACCGGTCGAAATGGGCAAGGAAGCGCTTGACTTCGATCCGCGCGGTCTGCAAATCGAGATACTGTCTGCCGGTGTTGTAGTGCTGTCCGGCCCGTTTCCGACCGAGCCTACCGGGACCGCCACCGGCGATGACGATGACGATGGCGATGGCGATGGCGATGGCGACGGCGACGGCGACGGCGATGGCGACGGCGATGGCGACCCGACCGCAACCGTTGAATTCGACCTCAACATGCAAAGCACCGGCGCCGACGCCGATGCCTCCGGTCAGGTCAGCTACAGCGCAGGGCTCGTTGAAATCGAGTTTGAAGTCGAGATCGAGGATCTGCCGGACGGCAACTACCAGTTGCTGGTCGGCGGCATCGACCGCGGCAGCATCAACTCCAGCGGCGGCAATGGCAAGATCCGCTTCCGCACGCCGACCCGCAATGGCAGCCTTCCGCTCGACTTCAATCCACTTGGGCAAGCCATCGAAGTGTCGGCCGGCGGCACCGTCTACCTGACCGCCGATCTGCCGCAATAACCGCGAGCACTGATTCGATTACGGGCGGCGGCCCGTGCTTCCGGGGCTCCCCTACCCCGGCCGCACGGGCCGACCGCCCTTCTTGCTGTCCGCCGCAGGACCATGGCGCCGGGCTACCATAGGCGCATGCGCATCCATCGCTCCTTCGGGTACTGCTGCCTGGCCGGAATCGGACTGTGTCTGGGCGCGAGGGTCGGCGCCGAGGCAGCGCTTCCGAGCACCGAGCCGGCGGAGGTCGCCGCCCTGCGCAGCAACTACGACGAATCGACCGATCGTTTGCGCGATCGTGCGCAGGATCTGGTCGATCATTCCACCACACCGATCGAAAGCGGCTGGGCCGAACTCGCCCTGGCCGAGTTCGAAAATGAACTTGAAAACGATGCCGCCTGCCTGGCCAGGATCGAAGACGCGCTCGCACTGGCGCAAGCCAGCGGCGCGGACGATCTGGCCTTTGCCGCCCTGACGCTGCGCAATGTGGTGCACGTCAATCGCGGACGTCCGGCCGAGACCGAGCTGGCGCTGGCCGGCATGCAGAACCTGGCCGATGCACACCCGCGCTCGGACTGGCTTGCAGAAATCGCCCACGACCGTGGTGTGCTGGAACGCAAGCGCGGTCGCTTCGATCTGGCGCTGACGCATTTTCAGCGCGCCGCCGATCTGCAGCGGGAATTACCGGGATCGCCACGGCTGGACCACGAGTTGAATTCGATCGGCATGCTGTACGGGCGCACTGGACGTTTTGCCGATGCCGCCGCTGTGCACAATGAAGCCCTGCAACTGGCGCGCGACCAGGGCGATCGACCCGAGATTGCCCGCAGCCTGCGCCTGCTCGGGGTGCTATACCGCAATCTGGACGACGAGGAACAGGGCAGCCGCTACCTGCGCGAAGCGCTCGAATTCGTGCAGGAGCGCAACCGCCGTGAACAGATCGCGATCGACGGCGAACTCACCCAGTCACTGGTGCTGATGAACCGGCTGGACGAGGCCGGGTTCCATGCCGGACGCAACGCCGCGCTGGCCGCGGCGACTGGCAATCCGCCGAACAAGGTCAGCGCCTTTACGCGCATGGCCGAGTACCAACTGGCCCGCGGCCAACTGGACGCGGCCATGCTCTGGGCCGACCGCGCTTACCTCGAACACGACCGGGTGGCTTTGCGCGACCAGGTCCTGCTCGAATTGACCCGGGTGCGTGTGCGCGCGGCGCGCAAGGTCTCTGCCGAAACGCTGGCCGAGGCCCGATCCGCATTGGCGACGATCCGCCGAATCGGTGACCGTGTCCTCGAACGCGGCGCGCTCGATGTGGTCGCCGACCTCGAGTGGGGGCTCGGCGACGCCCAGAGCGCCTACGCCACCCGCACCACCCTGCGCCGGCTCGACAAGGAACTGGCGATGGACCTGGCCGGCCGGCGCATCGCCATGCTCGAGGGCAATCTGGAAAGGCAGCGACTCGACGCAGAACGCCAGTTACTCGAACGCGACAGCCAGATCAAGGACCTGCGTATCCTGCGCCAGCGTTACCTGGGCATCGCCCTGGTGATCGGCATGCTGGCCTTGTTCACGGTGCTGGCGGTGGCGTACTCGCGCATGCGCGCAATGCGCCGGATGCACGCCGAACTGCAGTCCAGCCGCGACCAGTTGGCGACGGTGCACGCGGCCTTGGTCACCAGCAATGCCAGGCTTCAGCAGGTGGCCGACAGTGACGCCCTGACCGGGCTCGCCAATCGGCACGCGGTGATCCGCCAGGCGGAGCCGTTGCTGCAACGCGGCCGGCACGGCGACTGCCGGCTCGCCCTGCTGCTGTTTGACCTCGACCATTTCAAGAAGATCAATGATCGCCACGGGCATCAGGCCGGCGATGCGGTGCTGCGTGAGGTCGCTAAACGCGGTCGCACCAGTCTGCCGGCGCAAAGCGTGCTCGGCCGCTGGGGTGGCGAGGAGTTCATCGCCATCGTCGAAGTAGCCGGCTGCGCGGCCGCTTTGGAGCTTGCTGAACGCTTGCGGGCGAGCCTGGCCGAGCCCCCGGTCGCCTGGCCGGAACAGCCGATCACGGTCAGCGCCAGTATCGGCCTGGCGATGTTTGATTGCCGCAGTCTGCAAAGCCTGGACGACTGGATCAACCTGGCCGACCGCGCGCTCTACCAGGCCAAGCGCGCGGGGCGCAACCGGGTGCAGTCAGCACCGCCGTCGTAGGAGCGACGCCTGCGTCGCGACTGGCACTTCGATAGGCATGTCGCGACGCGAGCGTCGCTCCTACATAGCCCGGTCGCGACACCCGGATTCGGCTGCGCGGCCTCAGTTCGGGCTGGCGATCTCGCCGCCGCGGTTGGGATCGGTCACCGATTCGTCCGGGCGCGGTTCGCCCGGGTATTCACGCAGCACCTGCGGCACCAGTGGCACCGGTGCACGCAGTTCGCGCAGGGCGGTGTATACGTCGACATCGCATTGGCCATGGTCGCGGACCGCCAGGCGCTTGAGCACCAGCGCATCGACATGCTCCACGGCCAGGTCTGGACTGACCGCATTTGCCTGATCCCGGATCGAAGTCGGCGCACTGTCCGCCGCCACGCGAAAGCGGCTGGCCGGCGCCAGCGTGCCACTGAGCGGAATCACCCGGCTGGCCTCGTGCTCGCCCTGGCCGTAGACCTCGACCAGATAGCCCTGCTCGCCCAGATCGATGGCGGCGCCGGTGTCGTTCCACAGATCGAGCACACGCCAGACTGGCTCGCTGGTGGCTTCGCGCCCGGCGCGGTAGCCGGAGATCAACACCGCACCCGAACCCTGGCGGCAGCCGGGCGCCGCTTCCGCCTGGTCACGCTGCCAGTCGCCGTCAACGAACGCATCGGCAACATTGATGTCCGCCACGCAGGCGTCGGTCTTGCGCGCCAGGGCCAGGGGCACCGTGGCCAGGGGCGAATGCCAGCCGCTCAGCGCGGCGTCTTGCGGCCCGATCTGGCCGACACTGTCGGCCACCAGGCGACGGCCGATCTGGCCGGCCTCGACCTGTTTCTGGCGCCACGCCTCGGAACCCTCGCCCAGACCATTGAGGGTGCCGGCCACGGTCAACTGCGCGCAGCCGCAGCCGGCGTCTTCAAGACCGCGACGCAGCACCAGGGCCTCGCTGGGTTCGAGCAGGATCGAGGGCAGCAACAAGTCGGCACGCGCCTTGACCCGTGCATCCACACTATCGCCCGCCACCAGAAACAGGCCACCGGCAGGCACACTGCCGGTCAGCGGCAGGCGCCGACCCGGGCCCTTGACCCCGGGAAAGTACAGCTCCAGTTGATAGTTCTCGCTACCAAGGTCAACCGTCCGCCTACCCCCATTGAACAGCACCAAAGCGTGCTGGCCGGGCCCGGATTGATAGCCGTCGATCAGCAACTGGGCTTGGTGGTCGGTTCCGGCGGTGTCGGTTCCGGCAGTATCCGTGTCGCTGTTGTCGCTGGGCGCGGCGCAGGCTTCAGCGCGGGTTCGCGGCAAGTCGCCGAGCGCGAGCCCGCCTTCCTGCCAGTGCGTGGCCGGATCAAAGGCATCGCCCGGGTTGGTATCGGCACT
>JBGSKT010000279.1:0-3561 GCA_041741075.1 Lysobacterales bacterium | reverse complement strand
TCATCGGCACCGGGAAACTGCATCGGCAGCCCGGCCGCCCGCCAGGCACAGAGGCCACCAGCGACCGAAACCGCCGCCGCGAACCCGGCCTCACGAAAGGCCAGCGCCGCGTGCAGCGAACGCGTGCCACTGGCACAGATCAACAGCAGCGGCAGCGAAGGTGACAGCGAGCGGGCGCTTTCGGCAAAACCGGCCGACATCGGCAGGTGCCGGCTGCCGCTTGCAAAGCCGCCGATCCGCTCGTGGTCCTCGCGGATATCGATCAGCAGCGCGCCTTGTTCCTGCGCCTGGCGCGCCACCGTCACCTGGACTTCCAAACCATTCGGATCGATCACCTGTTCCACCTCAGCCGCATGCCAGCCCCGGAACTATAGCAATGCCCGGGCCGGCTCACCGCGCCCGGACCGAACCCATAAGCGCTATCGTGAGGCCGTGGCATCACCCCCTTCGACTTCGCCGCTTTGCGGCGACGCTCAGGGCGAACGGAAAGGTCGCTCCGGCCCGATCCGGTTCACCCGCCCGCTTCCAGGTCATCCGGGCAATTGAGATTGGCAAAAGCTCCCCGCTGGTCGGAGAAATCCGCATAGACCGCGGCTTCGGCCTGCTGGAAGCGCCAGACCGCGCGCTCGCCGACGGCCAGTGTGAGTGCCAAGCGCTCGGTCAGCGCGGCCCGATACAGGGCGAACAAGGGCTGCGCGCGTTCGCCATCGTGGGCCACCACAACTTTCGCATTCGGGTACCGCGCTGCCGCACAAAGACGCGAGCACAGATTGAGTGGCAGCAGCGGCGCGTCGACCGGAACGGTCAGCAGCCAGGGCGCCGGACAGGCCGCAAGCAAGGTGGCGATGCCAGCGAGCGGACCGCTGCCGGCGAACTGCACGTCGGCGAGTACCGGAAAGCCCGATTCCGCGTAACGCGACTGGTGGCGATTGGCACTGATCAGCACTCCATCAACCTGGTCGCGGAGCCGCTCCAGCACCTGTTCGAACAGGGCGCGGCCGTGGTGGACCAGCAGTCCTTTGTCGCGCCCGCCCATGCGCCAGCCCTGCCCACCGGCCAGGATGCCGCCGTAGACCCGATCCGCGCTCATGCCGACCCCGCTAACGGTGCCGGCCGCGCGACCAGATGCTGATAGCGCAGCCAGCACAACCAACCGACCGCGAACAGGATCGCGCCGCCAACAGCCAGATGCAGGGCCGAGGCGCGCACCAGATTGGCGGCGATGCCGGCGATGAACGCGGTCATCAGGCCCCAGGCCATGGCCTGCACGCTGGAGGCACCGCCGCGGCGGTCGGGGTGACGATCCAGCATCAGCAGGTTGATCGGTGGAAACGCCAGCGCCACACCGAGTGCGTACAGCAGATTCGGGATCACCGCCCAAGGCACGCTCGGCGTGCGGTCGATCAGGTTATACAACAGGTTGATCGCGCTCGCCGCTGCCATCACCTGGTAACCCAGGGTGGCGCAGGCGGCGGGCGGGATGCGAAACGCCAGCCGCGACGACAGATACGAACCGATCACCATGCCGACGATCATCGGCACGAAGAACCAGGCGTAACCGAGGCTGCCGAGCCCGAGAAATACCTCGATGTAGCGTGGCGCCGAACTGATGTACAGAAACTGCCCGCCGAAATTGCCACCGGTGGCCGCAACCAGCAGCAAAAACGGCCGGTCGGCGATGATCGTGGCATAACTCCGGGCCAGCGCCGCCCCGCGCACCGACTGCCGTGCCGAAGGCGGGTGCGTCTCCGGCAGCAGTCGCCAGGCCAGGCCGCCAAGCGCCAGCCCGTAGATCGCCAGAAACAGGAATACCGCCTGCCAGCCGAAGGCGATGAACATCAACCCGCCGAGCACCGGCGCCAAGGCCGGCCCGAGCCCGAAAAACATCGACACCAGCGCCATCACCCGTTGCGCCTCCGGTCCCTGGAAGCGATCGCGCACCAGCGCCCGCCCGACGATCATCCCGGCGCCGGTCGAACCGCCCTGCAGGAAACGCGCGAACAGCAGCCATTCGATGGTATCGGCCAGCGCACAGCCGATCGAGGTCAGCACGAAACCCACGATCCCGCCCAGGATCACCGGCCGCCGCCCGAGCGCATCCGACAGCGGTCCATACAGCAGGGCCATCATCGCGTAGCCGAGCAGATAGAACGAAATGGTCTGCTGCATCTGCCAGGGCGTTGCCTGCAGCTCCCGTGCCAGCGTGTGGAAGGCTGGAAAGAACGCGTCCACCGCGAACGGCCCGAACATGGCCAGACCAGACAGCAGGGCGGCCAGTGCCACCGGGTGCGAGACGCCCCGGGTACGCAACGATGTTTCCACGGCCGACATAAATCGCTCAAAGCCAAACGAGCAGCATAGCGGGAGTCAGGTTCAGAGGACCGACACCGTCGTCCAGACACCGTCGTCCCGGCGGAAGCCGGGACCCAGTGGTTGGCACCGCCGTCAGCGTCCGGATTGGGCCCCGGCTCGTGCGAAGCGCGGCCTGTCCCGTGCTTGTCGCAGGACCGGGGTTACGGCCCATTGTCCTCTGTCCTCTGTCACCCGGACCAGTTGGCGGCGAAACAGCGCCAGTCGCCGTCGTCGCGGCGCCAGTGGCTTTCGATCGCGATCACCCGGCCGGTTTCGGGCAGACCCTGGCCGCCGCTTGCCAGCACGTCCACCGTGATGGTCGCGCGATCACCGAACAACTTGACCGTGGCCGGTCCCAGCACCAGCCCGATGTCTTGGTAGCGCAGACGGTAACCGAGCAGCAGCGCGCGCAATTGGCGGTTATCGACGCTGCCGTCCTGACCGGAGAAATCCTCGCTTATGTGGTCGAGAAAATCCGCCGAACGGCCGGACTCGACCGCGGCCTCCATCTCGGCCATGGTGCGCCGCAGGGCCTGTTCGTCGGGCTCGCGGGTGCAGGCGCACAGGGCCAGCAGCAGTCCCAGCAACAAAGCGCAGCGAAGCATGGCGGCCCTCCTTCATGTGCTCGGTGTCGGCGGCACCAGGTCGGTGGCGGCGATTGACGCTACCAAAGATACCGTTCGCCCTGAGCGTAGCCGCGAAGCGGCGAAGTCGAAGGGTTACCAACGCCAGCGCCCGCATCTTGCCATCATTCATCGCCACCTGCCCAAATCCGAGAACCGCTAAACTGCGCGGACTGTCATGCCGACCGATTCCCGTCACGCGACGATGCTGCGCGCCGCCGTCCTGATGGCGAGCTCCGCCGTGCTGTTCGGTCTGATGGCGGTGGCGATCCGCCTGGCGGCGGCGGAACTGCATGCTTTCGAGATCGCCTTCTTCCGCAACCTGTTCGGCCTGCTGTTTGCGGCGCCGATCCTGTGGCGCCACGGCCCCAGCATCTTCCGCACCGACAAACTCCCGCTGTATCTGCTGCGCTGTCTGATCGGCACCGGCGGCATGCTGTGCGGCTTCTGGGCGCTGGTCAACATGCCGCTGGCGCAGGCGGTGGCGATTTCCTATTCGACGCCGCTGTTCGTCACCATCGGCGCCGTGCTGGTGCTGGGCGAGGTGGTGCGGGCCCGGCGCTGGACCGCGGTCCTGCTCGGCTTC
>JBGSKT010000278.1:0-5741 GCA_041741075.1 Lysobacterales bacterium | reverse complement strand
GCACCGCCGACCACCAGGGCGCGCCGGCCATCGCCGCGCGCCTCGGCGCGCAACTGCTCGTTCTCCTGCGTGGTCAGCGAATGCTGGATCAGCAGCTTCATCAGCTCGTGGGCCAGGGACCGGTCCAGACCGCGGGCATCGGCGTGGGCACTGGCCAGCTCCAGGACCTCCTTCTCGCGCGCAAAATCCCTGAGCGGCTTGCCCATGCCGCGCTTGATCTCACCGATCGCGGCAATGGTTTTCTGGCGTTCGCCGATCAGATCGAGCAGCTGCTGGTCGATGACATCGAGGGTCTGCCGCAATTGCCGCAGATCGGGGGGGGTGCTGTTTGCCATGGCGTGATTCGGTTCGCTCGCGCGGTGCAGCCGCCTAAGCTAGCAGAGCGGACGCCGGTCGGAAGTAGCGCAACAGAAGCCTTAGCGATCTGGCCGCCAAGGCTGCGAACCGGCGCCGTCAGAATTCTTCAAAATGCGCTGGAAAATTACGACGGATTTTGCTAGGGTCCGAGCCTCGGGCTGGCAGTTTTGTGCCTCCGGCATTGTGGGCGAACCATAAAACAACTGAATTGGGAGTATCGGGGATGAATACGATTAGCATGCGACCGGCGCGTCTGCGCAAGGCTTTGGCGGTAACCCTGGGTCTGGGCGTGGCCTTGATCGCCCCGTCCCTGGTACTTGCCCAGACTTTCCCGGGCGCGGGTTTGGGTGCGATTCCGGACAATGCACCAGCGGCTGGCCTGGACACCACCTTTGCGGTGTCGGGTATTGCCGCGGGCATTGCCGACCTTCAGGTGTCGATCACTTTTTCGCCCGCCCACACCTGGGCCGGTGATGTGACCGCTACCCTGATCGCCCCCGGCGGTAGTCCGAGTTTCCCGCTGTTTGGTCGTATCGGTTCCACCACCGCCGGGGGTGTCGGTGACAGTTCCGATCTGGCCGGCCCCTATCTGTTTGTCGATCCGGCGGTGGGCGGCAGCGCCAATATCTGGACGGCAGCAGGCGCTGTGGCGGGTCCCGCACCGATCGCTGCGGGTACTTATTTCACCACCCCGGTGGGTGGTGCCGGTGCAGTCAATCCACCCGCCGCGACCGCGCTGAACGCGGCCTTTGCCGCCCTGACCCCGGCCCAGATTAATGGCACCTGGACGCTTAATTTCACCGATAGCGCAACTGGTGACACCGGCTCGGTATCGGCCACCCAGTTGATCATCACCCAGGCGGCGGCCCCGATCACTTCAACCCCAGCCTCGGGGGCCACGATCAATCTGCCCGCCTTCACCGTGGGTGGCGTGGCCACCACGGCGCTGATCAATTTCCAGAATCCTGGCGCGGCAGCCGCCACGGTCACCTGCAGTGCACCGGCAGCCACCGAGTTCACCGTCGGTCCGATTCCGCTTTTGGTGCCGGCGGGTGGCAATGCCGATGTCACGGTGTCGTTCAGCAGTGCTGCCGCCGGCCCGTTCGCCGGTACGCTCAACTGCAGTGGCTCGGGTGGTGAGGTCTTCAGTTACCCGCTTTCGGCTACGGCGGTCGCAGCGCCGGTTTTGCTTGCGCCAGCGGCAATCCCGAGCCTGGGCGATACCGAACGGCTGCTGCTGATCCTTGGGGTGCTCGGCTTGGGCCTGCTGCTGGTGCGGCAACGCCAGTCCTGACCGTCCCCTGGATGGCGCGGTAGACGCGAACAACGAAGGGCGCCATATAGGTGCCCTTCGTTTTTGTGGGCAGCGGCAAACCGAACCTGTCCAGGCGCGTGCTTCGCGGACCGGGGTTCCCGCCGGTTTGGCAGGATTTCGCGAGCGGCCGCTGTCTTTCCACAGCGGCCGGCCCGCCACCGGCATGCGGCTGGCCTAAGCGCTCGCCGCTCACTGCATCGACAATGGCCATCGAGGTCGCAGCGAGGAAACCAGGCGTATGGATATCGATTGCGATGTGGCCATCATCGGTGGCGGGCCTGGGGGTAGCACCTGTGCCGGTCTGCTCGCCAAATACGCGCCGGCGCTCGATATACAGGTGTTCGAGCGCGAGCGCTTTCCGCATGACCACGTTGGCGAGAGCCAATTGCCACCGATTGGCCTGATCCTGCGTGAACTTGGTTGCTGGGAGCAAGTCGAGGCGGCCGGCTTTCCGATCAAGATCGGCGCGACCTACCGCTGGGGCGCGAGCCCCAGACTGTGGGATTTCGAGTTCATGCCACTCGATGCCTATCGCGAGGAAGGGCGTCCCCGGCCCTGGTCCGAGCAGACCCGGCAACTCGCCTTTCAGGTGGATCGGGGGCGCTACGACCAAATTCTTCTCGATCACGCTCAGACGCTGGGCGCGGTGGTGCATCAAGGCACCGCAGTCGCGCGGGTCGATTGTGATGGCGATCGGGTCGGTGCGCTCCGGCTCGCGGATGGGTGCAGCGTGCGGGCCCGGCACTATGTCGATGCCTCCGGCAACGCCGCCGTGCTTCGCCGTGCGCTGCAGGTACCTATCGAGGTGCCGACGCAGCTGCAAAACGTCGCCTTCTGGGACTACTGGGAAAACACCGAATGGGCCGAGCGCTTTGCCGGGGGAGCCACCCGGGTGCTGGTGCTGTCGATCGGCAGCGGCTGGCTCTGGTTTATCCCGCTCGGGCCTACCCGCACCTCGATTGGCTACGTCTGTCCGCGGGACTTCTATTCCCGAAGCGGCCAGCGACCCGAACAGCTCTACCTCTGGGCGCTGGCCCAGGAACCGCTGCTTGCCGAGTTGACCGCTCACGCCAGCCGCAGCGGCAAAATCAACGCGACCCGGGATTGGTCCTTCGTTGCCGAGCGGGTGGTCGGGACCAACTGGTTTCTGGTTGGTGAGAGCGCCGGCTTTGCGGATCCGATCCTGGCCGCCGGCATGACCCTGGCCCAGACCTCGGCCCGCGAAGCCGCCTATACCATCCTGGCCATCGAGGCGGGCGTGCACGACCCAGCCTGGCTCAGGCAGAGCTACGACGAAAATCAGCGCAGTCGGATCCGCCAGCACATTCGCTTTGCCGACTTCTGGTATTCGGCCAATGGCCAATTTACCGACCTTCAGGAATACACGCGGGCGATTGCCGCCGAGGCCGGGCTCGATTTCGATGCGGCAAAGGCCTTCCAGTGGCTGGGCACCGGCGGTTTCACCCATGACGTGCTTGGCCAGGTTGGCATCGGTGGACTGGATTTTGCGGGCGCGCGCCAGGTTGCGGCGCGGATGCTCGACGAAGTCGGTGAATGGCGGTTGTGCCAATACAATCGCTTTGATTTGAATCTGCAGGCGGCCACGCTGGTTCGCATTCCGGCCTATGCCGATGGCTGCATCCAGGCGGTGCCGTGTTACCTGCGGCGTGCCCGTCGCCTGCCGCTGGTCGGCATGATCCGGCTGGTGTTCGACGCCTTGCGCATGCAGTCAAAATTGCGTCGGCTGTTGCCGCTTCTGGAGCAGGCCAGTCGTGGTCTGGCGGCCGACATGGACGCCAGCATCGTCATGCGCCAGCTGTGGCAGACGCTGGAGTGGATGCTGGTGCAGGGCTGGGTCAAGGGCCGCCTGGATGTCAGCGAACCCCGACTCAATCTGTCCACCCCGCGCGAGGGCCATGCGATCCACAGCAATCGCCCGCTCAACGAGCGACTGCGTGACCGGTCCTGAGAGCGATGGATGACCGGAGTCATAACCGTTCCCCAAGGTCAAGCGGCATCCCGACTGGCCCGCAGCGGGTGCAGTCGCCTGGCCATGCCAGCCAGGCGTCTTTGGTTTTTAATCCAGCCGCGGTGCTCAGGCGGCGTGGTGGAACTGCTCGGATTCGGTCGAGCCTTGCAGGGCGGCCAGCGAGGAGGCGCCACCGGCGATCACTTCGTTGATCTTGTCGAAGTAGCCGGTGCCGACTTCGCGCTGGTGGCGGGCGGCCGAGTAGCCCTTGTTCTCGTCGGCGAATTCCTGTTCCTGCAGTTCGACGTAGGCGGCCATCTGGCGTTCCTTGTAGCCGCTGGCCAGCTTCCACATCGAGTGGTTGAGGGCGTGGAATCCGGCCAGGGTGATGAACTGGAACTTGTAGCCGTAACCGGCGATTTCCTTCTGGAAACCGGCGATCGTGGCCTGGTCCAGGTTTTTCTTCCAGTTGAAGCTGGGCGAGCAATTGTAGGCGAGCAGCTTGCCTGGGTATTTGGCGTGGATGGCCTCGGCGAACTGGCGGGCCTGGGCCAGCTCCGGGGTGGCTGTTTCGCACCAGATCAGATCGGCGTAGGGCGCGTAGGCGAGTCCACGCGAGATCGCCTGTTCGATGCCCATGCGGGTCTCGTGGAAGCCTTCGATGGTGCGCTTGCCGGTACAGAACGGGCGGTCGTTGGCGTCGACGTCGCTGGTGACCAGGGCCGCGCCCATGGCGTCGGTGCGCGCCACGATCAGGGTCGGCACGTTGGCGATATCCGCGGCGAGCCGGGCCGCGATCAGTTTCTGCACGGCTTCCTGGCTCGGCACCAGCACCTTGCCGCCCATGTGCCCGCATTTCTTGGCACTGGCCAGTTGGTCTTCCCAGTGCACCGCGGCGGCACCGGCTTCGATCATGTGCGCCATCAATTCGTAGGCATTGAGCACACCGCCGAAACCGGCTTCGGCGTCGGCCACGATCGGCTGCAGCCAGTCGATGTCGTCGCGGCCTTCGGCGTGATGAATCTGGTCGGCGCGGAGCAGGGTGTTGTTGATCTTGCGCACCACGTTCGGCACCGAATCGACCGGGTACAGCGACTGGTCCGGGTACATTGCCCCGGCGGTGTTGGCATCGGCCGCGACTTGCCAGCCGGACAGGTAGATCGCCTTGAGCCCGGCTTTGACTTGCTGCATGGCCTGGTTGCCGGTGAGCGCGCCGAGCGCGTTGACGAAGGCTTCGGTATGCAGGCTGTGCCAGAGCTTTTCGGCGCCACGGCGGGCCAGCGAATATTCGATGCTGACGCTGCCGCGCAGGCGCACCACGTCTTCGGCGCTATACGGGCGTTTGACGCCAGCCCAGCGTGGGTTGTTCTGCCAGTCGAGCTTGATCTGTTCGGCGGTGGGGAGGGTGGTTTTCATGGCTTTACTCCTGGGACTTGCTGGAGTGGGTGCTGCGGATGACCACGGCCCTCCACCGTGATCGCGGAAATTGCTTTGGATCAGGGCAATCGGGCATAACAGGGCAAGGTCAGAAACTCGATCAGTTGTTCGGCGTGGGTCCATTCACTCAACAGGTCGGCTGCTTCGCGAATGCGGTTGGCGCCGGGCCGGTCGCTGGCATCGACCCGTGCATCGACCGTGGCGATCGCTTGGTCGAACCGGGTGAAGTCGATCGCGCCACCATCGTCGAGCCGCAATCCACCGACATGCAGCCACTGCCACAACTGTGCTCGGGAGATTTCGGCGGTGGCCGCATCCTCCATCAGATGGTGGATCGGCACGCAGCCAAGGCCGTCGAGCCAGGCGGCGACATAGCGCACGCAGACATCGATGTTGTTCAGAAAACCGGACCGGCTGATGCTGCCGATACCGGGCGCGATCAGCTGATCGCGGCTGACCCGCAGGCCACTGCGTGGCCGCTCGAGCTGGTTGGCCCCAGGCATGAATTGCTTGAATACTTCCTCGGCCACCGGGATCAGGCCAGGGTGGGCGACCCAGGTGCCGTCATGGCCAAGTTTGACCTCGCGGAGCTTGTCGGCGCGCACCTTGTCCAGCGCCGCCGCGTTGGCCACGGCGTCGCCGGCGATCGGGATCTGCGCGGCC
>JBGSKT010000277.1:0-1827 GCA_041741075.1 Lysobacterales bacterium | reverse complement strand
TGCTGAACGATTCCGGCGATCAGCGCCAGCGCCTGTTCGCCCAACGCGCCGGCGCCGACCTGGTCCTCGAAGGCGACACCGTCGAGCAACTGGTGCAACGCCTCGACGACCTGTTCGTGGCGCAGCGGCAGGAGCAGGCGCGCATCCTGATCGTCGACGACGATCGCAGCATGGCGCTGTTTTGCCAGACCGTGCTCGGCCACAAGGGCATGACCACGCGCACCGCGGCTTCGGCGGCGCAGGCATTCGAGCTGTTGGCCGAGTTTCGCCCCGATCTGATCCTGCTCGATCTGTATCTGAACGACATGAACGGCATCGAGGTGGCGCAGTTGATCCGCGAGCGCCCGGACATGGCCATGGTGCCCATTCTGTTCATGTCGGGGGAGGAAAACCTGGACCAGCGCTTCGACGCGATCCGCATGGGCGGCGACGATTTCCTGCTGAAACCGGTCAAGCCCAGGCACCTGATCGCTTCGGTGAGCTCGCGGGTACGGCGCTCCCGGCAACTGGCCGGGTTGGGCGAACGTGACACGCTCAATGTGCCGCCCGGCCGCACCGATCGCAGCACCCTGGTCCACGATCTGGCGCGCAGTCGGCGGGGCGAACTAGGCGACTGTGTGGCCCTGGTGCTGCTAGCCGTGGACGATGTGCCGAACATGGCGCATCGTCTGGGCTTCGTGCGGACCGGTGATCTGGCCCAGCAGATCGTCACCCAGATCGTGCTGGAAGGCGTGTTTCCCGGCGGCGTCTGCGTGCTTGGCGAGTTCAGCCTGCTGGGGCTGGCCGCGGCTTCGTCCGAAGGTGCGCTGCGGGTGGTTTGCGAGAAGCTGCAGGCTCGCCTGCAGGGGCGTGGCTGGCTTTCGGCCGAAGTCCCAGAGCCGGTCAGTTTTTCATTGGTGGCGTTGCGCGTAGACGACCATAGCAGCGGCATCGACGAACTGATGTCGCGGCTCAGCCATCGCCTGCTCGACGCCCAGGACCAGGGTGGTGGGCAAAGCGTCTGGTTACCGACGGCGACCGCGCTGCGCAGCGCCCAAACGCCGGGCGAATTGCTGGCGCGGGCCATTCTCAAGCGGCCGCTGATTGCCGAAACCACCTGCATCGAGTTCCGCCCCTTGCTACCGATCCAGGGACAGCATGCCGGCCAGTACCTGGCCCGGTTACGATTGGTGGCCCCGCGCAGCACGCTGGCCGAAAGCGTGATCGACGCCGATACCTATGTGCCGATCGCACGTGAAATCCACATGCTGAACCGGCTCGATCGCTGGCTGATCGACGCGCTGGCGCGCCGCATCCCGACGGCGGCGGCTGCCAGCGGCGAGATTCGCATCCTGGTACCGCTGTCCGCCGACAGCTTGGATGAGCCCGCCTTTGCCGACTGGTTGTTGGCCGAACTGCGCAAGCACCAAATCGATGGCGACGCCCTGGCTTTGCTGCTCGATGGCCGTGATCTTGTTGCCGATCTGCCGCGTTCGACGCGATTGCTGGACAATCTGCAAACCACCGGCGCGCGCATCTTTCTGCGCGGCTTCGCCGATGACGGCCGCGACGCCATGCGCCTGCTGCGCCTGCCCAGTAGCTACGGCAATGTCATCGGACTGCACGCCCCGGATCCGGCGATGGACGCCGCGACCTGGGGGCGGTGCCGGGCGCGGCTGGTGGCCGAGTCGCAGCGTCACGGCAAGATCGTGGTAATCGATCGGGTCGATCGCCCGGAATACCTCAGCGATCTGTTTCGCGACAACGTGCACTATGCCGTCGGTAGCGCGGTCGGCGACTGGCAGGCCGAGCCGAGCTCGGGCGCGGTGGTGATGAGCCTGTAGGCGA
>JBGSKT010000276.1:0-1565 GCA_041741075.1 Lysobacterales bacterium | reverse complement strand
GATTGATGGAGGCTCGCCCGGCCTCGGGGTGGCTGCCGGCCTGGTTCTGGCGCTGGCGCAGAGCATCGATGGCAAAGCGGTCCCAGCGCAGGAAGTGGGCGATCGGGATCGACACCCAATCCATATTGGGCACATTGCGGTTGAACGGATCCCAGTAGTGGGCGCCGGGCAAAGTCGTAGCCTGCAGGCGCTGGCGGCCGCGCAGCCGAAACGCCACCCCGTCGAAATGGAACACCATGAACGGTTCGCCGTTGTGCAGGATCGCCGGCTTGCCGAACAGCGGCGACTGGGTGCAGTCGTGGGCACGGCTCAGGTAACCGGCGATCAGGTCGAAATGGCTGCGGGCGTTGGCCATCGGGCGGTGCGGGTCAGAAGGTATCCCATGGTAACGCCGATTCCCTGGCCGCAGTGGGCGAAGCCTTCACCGTTAGCGTAGAGCGCAGGCCCGAACCTTGCCGTTCGCGCTGAGCGCAGGCCCGACCCCCGCCGTTCGCGCTGAGCGTAGGCCCCTTGGGGCCGAAGTCGAAGCGGGGTGCAGCCGCCGCGCAGACCAGTGACGTTTCGACCGCGCTGCCGCGCCGTCACCTTCGACGCGGAGCGCCGAGCGGATGCACCCGGCCGATTGCGGTTAAACTTGACAACTCCATGCGCAATCACAACAATCGCGCCCCCTTGCATGGCTATGTAGCTCAGCCGGTTAGAGCACGGCACTCATAATGCCGGGGTCGGTGGTTCGAGCCCACCCATAGCCACCATTCTTCTCCGCTTACGCCGCGCGCGCGCTGGGACAGCGGCACGCCTGGCCGCGCAGCGTGATGACCCTGGTCGGCGTGCATCAGCGCACGCTCAAGCGCGAACTCGCGACGACCGGCTGCAGACGCGTCGCTGCCGACCACGAGCTTGGCCGGCTGGCGTTCTTGACCGAGGAAATCGAACCCGCGTTCGCCGCGCACGGCGACCCGATCTTTGCCGGTCATCTCGGCGATCTGCAACGGGCCATTGCCGACGCGCGCGCAGCCGCACCGCCCGACTGTGCCGCGCTGGCCTTGCCCGTGCAGGGGATTACCCGCGCCTGCGAGAACTGCCACCGCAACTATCGCTGAGTCGCCGCCAGCCGTATTCGGCCAGCCGGCCAAGGGCGTCGCTGGTGGTGGGTAAGTGCCGCCGCAGCGGGTAGCATGGACGCCTCGATCCGACCGCTGGAGTAATCATGGCCAAGATTCGCGCTTATGCCGCCGCCCATGCCGGCGCCCGGCTGGAACCGTTTGCCTACGACCCGGGTGAACTGGGTGCCGAGGAGGTGGAAATCGCGGTCGAGCATTGCGGTATCTGCCACTCCGACCTGTCGCTGCTCGAAAACGAATGGGGCTTCACCCGCTTTCCGTTTGTGCCGGGGCACGAAGCGGTTGGCCGGGTGCTGGCAATGGGTACTGCGGCCAAGGGCCTGCGCATCGGCCAGCGCGTCGGGCTGGGCTGGAACGCTTCTTCCTGCATGCACTGCGGCGAGTGCCTGGCCGGTCGCCAGCACCTGTGCGCCAGCGTGCAACCGACCCTGGTCGGTCGCC
>JBGSKT010000275.1:0-6363 GCA_041741075.1 Lysobacterales bacterium | reverse complement strand
GGGCTGTCCGAATCTGGGACCTGGAATCGGGCCGGCAACTCGACGTTCTGGACCATGGCCAGGGGGTTCTTGTCAGTGACGTCGCCTTCCATCTCCGGGACAACGCAAGGCTGGCTACGCCCAAGCCGATCTCCACCCCGTCGATGGCTTGATTGAACGCTGCCGGCAGGCCCGGCGCGGCGCCGACGTGCAGGTGCCGGCGCTGCTCGTCGAGCAGCAGGATCGAACACAGCATGCCGGGGATGGCGTCCTGGAAGGAACGCGCCATCTGATCGAGCAGGGCCGACAGCGGTTCGCCGCGGGCCAGCCGTTCGAATAACTGCTGCTGGTCCGACTGCAGTACGCGGCGACGCTTCTCCTCGCTGATGTCGCGGGCGATCGCCACGTAGTGGCTGATCTGGCCAGGTGCATCGAACACCGGGGTGACCGTCTGCGCTTCGGTGTACAGACTGCCGTCCTTGCGCCGGTTGATCATCTCGCCTTGCCAGGCCCGGCCGGAGCGGAGCGTTGCCCAGAATTGCTCGAAGAACTCGCCCGGGAGCAGCCCCGATTCGACCAGTTCGCCCGGGGTCTTGCCGACCAATTCGTCCAGGGCGTAACCGGTGATCCGGGTGTAGCCGGGATTGGCCCAGACGATCAGACCCTCGGCGTCGGTGATCAACACCCCATCGCTGGCCGCTTCCAGGGCCGCGCTCAGCAGTTGCAGGCGCTGCCGGGCGTACACCTGTGCGCTGACATCCTGACTGACCCCGATGTAGTGGGTAATCGTGCCGGTGTGGTTCGGAACCGGTGTGATGGTCTTGACTTCGGTGTAAAGCGTTCCGTCCTTGCGCCGGTTGACCAGTTCACCCTGCCAGACGCGGCCCGAGCTGATGGTCGACCAGAGGGCCTGATAGAAGCCGCGATCCTGCCGTCCGGAATTGATCAATTCACGTGGATTGCGCCCGATCGCTTCCGCCGCCGAGTAACCGGTGAGCCGGCTAAAAGCGGGATTGACCCAGACAATACTGCCTTCGGTATCGATGATGGTGATGCCACTGGCGGCCGCTTCCAGGGCCGCGCTCTGCAGGCGCATGCGCCGCTGGTCGCGGCGCTGCGCGGTGATCTCGCGCACCATCCACAGGGTATGCCCGGGCAGACCCGAAATGGCCGAGATCTCGGCGTCGTACCAGTGTTGCGTGCTATCGAACTGGATGGGGTACTCCACCCGTTGTGGCCCGGCACCAGCAAGTGTTTCGCCCATGACCCGGCGCACGCGGGCGCAGTCGTCGGGTAGCAAGAAGTCGTCGATCGACATGCCGGTTACGTCTTTGACGCCCGCGGTCAACTCCGCATAGCGGGTCGGCAGGTAGCGCTGGTAACGGCCATCGGCGTCGACCACCAGAATCAGCTCCTGCACTGCACTGAGCAAGGCGCGCAGGCCGGTGAGCATCCCGGTCAGCTCATCGTCGGTCCGTGGTGGCGTGCCGGCATCCTGATCGCTCGATCGGCTCATGGGCTTTGGCCGCTTGCGTCGTGCTGTTGTTCCTGACGTCGAAACGCTTCCTGAATCTGGCCGCGCAGGGCATCGTCGTCCCAGGGTTTGGTCAGGAACTTGTAGATGGCGCCGCGGTTGATCGCCTCGGTGACGCTGCTCAAGTCGGTATAACCACTCAGTACGATGCGAATGGTGTCCGGGTACAGGGCCTTGACCTGGCTCAGGAACTCGGTGCCGCTCATGCCCGGCATGCGCTGGTCGGAAATGACCACCTGCACGCTCTCGCGGGCGAGCGCGTCGAAGGCCTCGGCGGCGGTGGCGGCGAGCAGGATGCGGTAGCCGTCGCGGCGCAGCAGGCGCTGCAGCGAACGGCGGATGTTGTCTTCGTCGTCCAGGATCAGCAGGGTGCGCTGGCTGGCTTGCACCTCGCCGGACGAAGGCAGCAGATTCGGATGCTGCAACAGTGCCTCGACTTCGTGTTCCGCCACCGCCTGCGAAAAGTAGAAACCCTGGAACTGGTCGCAGTGGTTGCGCAGCAGGTGGGAGAACTGCGCGGCGGTCTCCACGCCTTCGGCGACCACGGTCATATCCAGATGATGGCCGAGCCCGATGATGGCGCGGACCAGGGCAGCGTCGTCGCCATTCTGGGCGACATTGGCGACGAAACTCTGGTCGATCTTAAGTTTGTCGAAGGGCAGGTTCTTCAAGTGGCTCAGGCTCGAATAGCCGGTGCCGAAATCGTCGATCGAGAGTTTGACGCCGAGCGCCTTGAGCGCGGTCATGTGCCGCACTGCGCGCTCGCGGTTGTCGAACAGGCCGCTTTCGGTCAGCTCCAGTTCGAGCATGCCAGCCGGCACGCCGGATTCGGTAAGCAGCGCCTCGACCTGGGCGACGAAGTCCGGGCGCTGCAACTGCGCCGCCGCCACATTGACTCCGACCACGAAATCCGCAAAGCCCATGTCCAGCCAGCGACGGATGCAAAGGCAGGCCTGGCGCAGCACCCAGGCGCCGAGCGGCAGGATCATGCCGTTGTCTTCGGCCAGCGGGATGAAGCGGCTGGGCAGCAACATGCCGCGCCCCGGGCAGTCCCAGCGCAGCAGGGTCTCGAAGCCGATCAGTCCGGCATTGGCGGATACCTGGGGCTGAAAATAAAGTTTGAATTCGTCGTTGGCGAGCGCGCTGCGGATGCGTCCGCCGAGCTGCAAACGATCGTCCAGGACCGCCTGCAGTTCCGGATGGAACAGGCTGGCGGCGTTGCGCCCGCCGCGCTTGGCGCGGTGGGTGGCGACCTCGGCCTGATGGCAGAGCTGGACCTGGGTCGCGGCGGTATCCGGAAACACTGCGGCACCGATCGATGCGGTGATGTAGAGGGCGGTGCCATCGGCCAGTTGCAGGGGCTCGGCCAGGCTCTCGCAAAACGCGTCGGCGAGCGCCAGCACATCCGCATCGGTGGCGATACCGGGTAGCGCCAGCAGAAACTGGTCGCCGGCATGACGGGCGATCAGGGCGCTGTCGCCGGCCGCGATACGCAGGCGGTCGGCCACCATCAGCAGCACCGCATCGCCGACCGCGATGCCGGAGCCTTCATTGATCGCGTTGAAACGGTCCAGATCGACGAACAGCAGCACCAGGCGGCTGCCATCGCTGCGGCAGTTTTCCAGCATGGCGTCGATCAGTTCTTCGGCGCCGGTGTGCTTGCGCAGGCCGGTCAGACTGTCGTGGGTCAGCTGGTGCTGGCGTTCGGCCTCGGCCTGCGCGCGTGCGGTCACATCATTGATCTGCGCCAGACGCACCGTGCGCTGTTCGAATTCAATGTCGACGGTCTTGATCTCGACTTCGATCTGCCGCCCGGACTTGACCCGGTGGCGCCAGGTGCCGACGTGCCGGACGGTGGCGATATGCGGATTTTCGCGCTGAAAATCGAGCAGGCGTTGGGTATCCTCGGGGGTGCGCAGATCCAGGGTGCTCAGCGCCAGAAATTCCTCGCGCGAATAGCCATACAGGTCGATCGCCGCCTGATTCACCCCGACGATGGCGCAGCTGTCCGGGACATGCAGCAAGGTCGGCGAGGGGTTGGACTCGAACAGCAATCGGTAGCTCCGCTCGCGTTCGCGCAGCAGCCGGTGCAGCCGATCACGTTCGATCGCATACAGGATGCTGCGTTCCAGGGTGCGCTCGTGCAGACCGGATTTGGCCAGGTAATCGCTGGCCCCGGCGTGCATACAGCGCTGGTCGAGCGCGCGATCGCTGCGCCCGGTCAGGATGATCAGCGGTGGCCGTTCCAGATTATCGGCGGTGGCATGCAGCAGATCGAGGCCGGAGCGGGCGCCCAACTGGTAGTCGATCAGGGCGACATCGTGCCGGTGCTCGGCCAGGGCTTCGAGCGCAGCGGCATAGCTTGCCACCGTATCCACCCGGAAGCGATCCGGTTCCGACATATAGGCAAACAGGTCGTTGAGCAGCAGCCGATCGTCGGCGTCGTCGTCCACCAGCAACACCCGGATCGGGGCCGGGGCGTCGCTGCTGCTGGCCAAGGACTCGGTCACCGCAGTGTGCATGACTGCCGATCCGCCCGCTGTTCGCTGGCGGTTAGTATGCCGAAAATGTAGCGCGCCGGGGGAACGTCGAGGCTGGTGGCGCCGGATGTGGGAGCGACGGAACGTCGCGACCGTCGAACGCGGCGACCGTCGCGACCTGCCGGTCGCTCCCACAAGTCATGTAAAATGCCCGTTTGAGGACTGAGCCACCCATGCACCTGCTGGTTTCCAACGACGACGGCGTCGATGCGCCTGGTATCGACGTATTGGCTTCTGCCCTGACGGTGCTCGGCCGGGTGACCGTGGTGGCGCCGGATCGCGACCGCAGCGGAGCCAGCAATTCACTGACGCTGGACCAGCCGATCCGCGTGCAGGAACTGGGTGGAGGCCGTTACCGGGTCGCCGGCACCCCGACCGATTGCGTGCACCTGGCGCTGCTCGGTCTGCTCGAAAACGAGCCCGACATCGTGGTTTCGGGGATCAACAACTCGGCCAATCTCGGCGACGACGTGATTTATTCCGGCACCGTGGCGGCGGCGATGGAGGGCCGTTATCTGGGCCAGCCGGCGGTGGCGGTATCGCTGGTCACGCGCGATCACCAGGCACGGCACTACCCGACCGCTGCGCGGGCAGCGGTCGAGATTGTCCGGCTGCTGCTCAGCGATCCATTGCCGGCCGACACCATCCTCAATGTCAATGTGCCGGACCTGCCGTGGAGCGAGATCCGCGGTTTCGAAGTGACCCGGCTTGGCCATCGGCACCGGGCCGAGGCCTGCATCCGCGAACTGGATCCCCGCGGCCGACCGATCTGGTGGATCGGTGCCGCCGGCCCACAGAAGGACGACGGCCCGGGTACCGATTTCGATGCGGTACGCCGCGGCTTCATTTCGATCAGCCCGATCCAGGTCGATCTGACCCGCTATTCGGCGCTGGACAAGGTGGCCAACTGGGTCGGCGCGCTGGCCTCGACGCTGGATGTCGGCTCCGGGGCGGCGACGTGAGTGGTCCGCTGATGCGGCGCGATCCGAACGGTCTGGGCATGACCTCGCAGCGCGCCCGGGATCGCCTGATCGAACGGCTGAAGTCGCTCGGCATCCAGGATCGCCAGGTGCTGGAGGCGATGCGCAATCTGCCCCGTCATCTGTTTGTCGATGAGGGACTGGAATCCCGCGCCTATGAAGATTCGGCGCTGCCGATCGGCCTCGGCCAAACCATATCGCAGCCCTACATCGTGGCGCGGATGACCGAACTGGTGATGGCGGTGAGCCCACGCCGGGTGCTGGAGATCGGTACCGGTTCCGGCTATCAGGCGGCCGTGCTGGCGGCCCTGGTCGAGCAGGTCTACAGCATCGAGCGGATCGAATCCCTGTTGCGCGCCGCACGCCGCCGTTTTCGCAGCCAGCGCCTGGACAATATCAGGAGCCGCCACGACGACGGTCGGCTCGGCTGGCCCGAGGAAGCGCCGTTCGACGCGATCCTGGTGACCGCTGCCGGCGACACGGTCGAGCCAGCCCTGCTCGCGCAGTTGCGGGTTGGCGGCGTGCTGGTCGCACCGGTCGGCCCGGTCAGCGAACAAAAACTGTTGCGGCTGTGCCGTGATGCTGACGGCTTCCGCGAGGACGAGTTCGAGGCGGTGAGTTTCGTGCCGCTGCTCGGTGGCACCCGCTGATGCGCCTGTTCGGTTCGCTGTACGAACGCGCACTGCGCTGGTCGGCGCACCGGCAGGCGCCGCGATTGCTCGGTCTGCTCAGCTTCTCCGAGGCGGTATTCTTTCCGGTGCCGCCGGAGACCATGCTTGCTCCGATGACGCTGGCCGCGCCCCGGCACTGGGCGCGGTATGCCGGCATCAGCCTGTTCTGGTCGACGCTCGGGGCGGTGGTTGGTTACAGCATCGGTCACTTCGCCGCGGATGCCCTGCAACCGCTGCTGCTGCGCCTGGGCTACATGGATCGCTTTGCCGAAATCGAACGGCTGGCCGCCGAACAGGGGTTCTGGCTGCTGCTGGTCGGCGGCTTCACGCCGGTGCCATTCAAATTGCTGACCCTGGCTTCGGGCGCGGTTTCGATGCCGATGCTGCCGTTCCTGGCCGGGGCCATCATCGGCCGCGGCAAGCGGGTGTTTCTGGTTGCCGGCTTGATCCGACTGGGGGGTGAACGCGCCGAGGCCTGGCTGCGCGCGCATGTCGAGCAGTTGGGTATGCTGGTGCTGTTGCTGATCGTCGTGTTGCTGCTGGTCTGGCGCTGGTGGCCGAATTGAAACCATGAGTGATTGCCGAAAATGCTGGATCACGCTGCCAGTGCTGGCGTTGTTGCTGGCCGCCTGCGGCGCCGCGCCGCGGGTGCGGGTGAC
>JBGSKT010000274.1:0-1729 GCA_041741075.1 Lysobacterales bacterium | reverse complement strand
GACGGCACGTCGCGACTGTCGCCGCGATCGACAGTCGCGACGTGCCGTCGCTCCCACAATGTTCTGTCGCTCCCAACCGCACCATTTGTCGCTGCTGTGGCACCATGGCCCGATCATGCCCGCCCGCCCGCACCCGCTCATCGCCTCGATCGCACTGCTGCTGTGCAGCTTCGCAGTGGCCGACCCGTTGTTGCCCTCGGCACAGCAGGAAATGGCCTTGCTGCGGGCGCAGAAGAGCCAGCGCGAGGCCGCTTCCCTCAAGCTGGATTCGGCGCTGTGGCTGGCCCTGCGTGCCATTGCCGATCCGCAGTTCGCCGCCGCGCTGCCGCGCTACCGGTTTCTGCGCGCGGACCCCAGCGGCCGGGTACTGGTCGACATCGACCTGAGCACCGAGTCGGCCCGCGACCAGTTCGGCGCGGTGATCAACACCCTGCCCGATGCCGAACTAATCGCCACGCTTGGCCGCTCGATCCGCGCCCGGCTACGTCTGGCCGATCTGAATGCTTTGGCGACCCGGCCCGAAGTGCGGCGGATCGGCCGCGCGGTGCGGGCGCTTACCACCAGCGCCGATCCGGATAGGACGGCAAGTCCTGGCGCGCGGCCCGCCACACGCAACACCAGCCAGGGACGGATCGCGCACCGGGTCGATTGGGTGCGCGCCCAGCTCGGTTACACCGGGCTCGGCCAGAAGGTCTGCGTGCTCTCGGACAGCCTCGATCACCTGGGCACGGTGCAGGCGAGCGCCGATCTGCCGGCGACGATCGACGTGCTGCCCGGTCAATCCGGGCGCGGTCAGGGATTTGCCGGCGAGGGTACCGCCATGCTCGAAATCGTGCACGACCTGGCGCCCGACGCCAGCCTCGGCTTTGCCAGCGCATTCAATGGCGTCGCCCAATTCGCCCAGAACATCCGCGATCTGCGCTTCCAGCGCGGCTGTGATGTGCTGGTCGACGACGTGTTCTATTTCGACGAATCACCGTTTCAGGACGGCCCGATCGCGCAGGCGGTGGATGCGGTCAGCGCCGCGGGCGCCCTGTACTTCGCCGCTGCTGGCAACGAGGGCAACCGTCAGAATGGCACCGCCGGTGTCTATCAGGGCGATTTCGCCGATGGCGGTTCGGTGGCCGCCCTGCCCGGGGCCACGGTCAACCAGTTCAGCGTGCAAGACCAGGGCAGCAGCAACCAGTTGCGGGTGATCGCGCCGGGATTCGCGACCAGCCTGTTCTGGAGCGACGCGCTGGGCGCTTCCGGCAACGACTACGATCTGTATGTGTTGAGTCCGGATCTGGCCCATGTGCTCGATGCCAGCACCGACTTGCAAAATGGCGACGACGATCCGTTCGAACTGACCGGTCCGAGCCAGATCGACGACCGCATCGTGGTGGTTTCCAATGCCGCGGCCGTACCGCGCTTGCTGCATGTCAACGCGATCCGCGGCCGCTTCAATCTGGTCACCGACGGACAGGTCAAGGGCCACCCGGCGGCACTGGGGGCGTTTGCATTGGCCGCAGTCGGGGTCAACAGCGCTGCGGGCGGTGCCTTCGTCGGCGGCAGCAGCAACCCGGTCGAGCCCTTCTCCGCCGAAGGGCCACGGCAGATTTTCTACAACGCCGACGGCAGTCTGGCCGATCCCGGCAACCCGAGTCTGCTCGCCGCCGGTGGTGTGCTGCGCAGCAAGCCCGATTTCGCCGCCGCCGATGGCGTGGCGACGGCGACACCCGGCTTCGCG
>JBGSKT010000273.1:0-2042 GCA_041741075.1 Lysobacterales bacterium | reverse complement strand
CCCGGTCGGCAGCGCGCGGTGCTGTTCGGGCAGGTCTATCGCGGCGGCCTGGGCGGCATCCAGTTGCTGGTCGATCCCGAGCGGCCGTGGTCGGAGTTCGCCGACAACTGGATCGCGCCGCACGAATTCACCCACCTGATGCACCCGTATCTCGGCGACGATTCGCGCTGGTTGTCCGAGGGCCTGGCCAGTTACCAGCAGAATGCGATCCTGGCGCGTGCCGGCCTGATCAGTGCGACCACCGCCTGGACCAAGCTGCTCGCCGGCTTCGACCGCGGCCGCGATCGCGAGCTTCAGGCGACCCTACCCGAAGCCAGCGAAAACATGCACCGCGCCGACGCCTATATGCCGGTGTACTGGGGTGGCGCGGCGTTCTGGCTGGAAGCGGAACTGGCCCTGATCGAGCAGAAACAGATCAATCTCGACCAGGTACTCGCGCGCTTTCGCGGCTGTTGTCTGCCGGCCAGCGAAGACTGGAGCGGACCGCGCTTCCTGGCCGCGTTGGACCGCCTGTCCGGGTCATCCGTGTTTACCGAAACCGCGCGAAACTACTGGCATCGGCGCGGCTTTCCCGACCTCGACGCGACCCTCCAGCGCCTCGGTATCGAGCTGCAAGACAAGCGTCTGGAACTCGACCCCGACCCGGCCAAGACCGCCCTGCGCAATCGCCTGCTGAGAGCGTCAAAGCGCCATCCCTGCTGAAACTCGGGGTACGGGAGACAAAGGACGGATCAAGCGCGGCCAAGCCGTAGAAGATTGCATGCGTAACCGGTTAGTTGACAACGACGCATAACGTGCAGTGATCTTTGCCACGACAGCGTAAACTGAGCCTGCTCGGCTCATCACATGCTGAACAAGGAAATTACCATGGTCTCTGCCCACATTCTTGATCCAGCAACGGAACGGGTCGCACGATCTTTTCTTGCAGTGGTCAGGCGCCAGTACGATGTTGCGGATGCCTACGTGTTTGGCAGTCGGGCGCGGGGTGACGCTTCGCCTGAGAGTGATACCGACGTGGCGGTCCTGCTGCACGGCCTGCCCGGCAGGCGCATGAATGAAGCCATGATCATGGCCGATATCGCCTACGAACTCATGTTGGAAACCGGCATTCGTGTTGAGGCCCTGCCACTGTGGAAAAGCGAGTGGGAGCACCCGGAAACCTTCAACAATCCAGCCCTGATCGAGAACATCCGAAGAGAAGGTGTTCGCCTGTGACCCCGGCCAAGTACCTTGCCAAGGCTTCGCACGCAGCCACATCGGCTCGCATCCTTCTGCTTGCGGGAGAGCATGAAGGCGCATGCAACCGTGCCTACTACGCCATGTTCAACGCCGCTCACGCCGCCTTGTTGTGGTCAGGCGCCCATGTCAATCCCGGCGAGACGAAGAAGCACAACAGCCTCATCGCCGCCTTCGGCAAGCACTTGGTCCTGACCGGGTTGCTGCCGAGTGATCTTGGCAAAGCGCTCAACAAGGCTGAGAACGTCAGAATCTTGGCGGACTACACCGGGGAAGACATCGAACCCGAGAAAGCGACAGAGATTGTCGATCAAGCCGCGCTGTTTGTGACGGCGGTGGAAAACACGCTCGCGCCGGCGGTCTCTCCGACCAAAGACACAAAATCGGGTTTCCAGCCCTAAGCTACCGACCTTGCGGTTGTGCCATTGCCAACTCACCGGATAGGCATCGAAGCTTGCGCTGAGCGTAGCGTTGTTTAACAGCGGAGCTGGTCAGCGCAACCTGGAAATCTCGACCATGTTGCGATTCCTTCGCTTCCTCCATTCCCCATTCGCGGCCCACGCCCGGAACTGGGCGCTGAGTCGCGCCCTCGGCCGGCATTCGGGCTAGAATCACCGCAACTTTGCGTGGACTGCCATGGCCATTGTTTTGTTTGCGGTGTTGATTGCCCTGCTGGTCGGACACTCGCTGCCGGATCTCGCGCGGCTGCGCGCCTACCACTGGTTCGAGCACTGGCTGGCCTGGTGCCATCGCCAGGGCGCCCTGCTTGCCGGCGGGCGGGCGGCGCTGGTGCTGGCCGTGCTGCT
>JBGSKT010000272.1:0-5890 GCA_041741075.1 Lysobacterales bacterium | reverse complement strand
GTCGGTTTCGGCCACCGGCTCCAGGTCGTTCATATAGACCAGACCCTGCACCTGCACCCCGTCGATGACTTTACCGATGCGGCGGTTGCGGCCGTCGATGGTGTAGTCGATGTTTCGACCATCGGGCAGGCTGACGTGGCGGAGGTTCGAGAAGGTGTCGTATTGGTATGCGGTGCTGGAACCGGTCGCGGTGTCGGTCTTGCCGATCAGCTCGCCGTTGTCGGTGTATTGGTATTGGCAGGTGCCATAAGTCAGCAGGCGATCTTGCGCATCCACGGTGGCGCTGACGTTGCTCAGGCCGGCCGCGCAGCCTGCGGTCGGCATACCCGCCCCCGTTTGCGCGACGGCGACGCGATTGCTGTTGCTGTCGTAGCCGTAATCCGCAATCAACACGCCATCGACCATCACCGTGTCCAGTCGTCCGGCCAGATCGTAGGTGTAGTCGCTGGTCTGTGCGCTGCCGTTCACGGTCTCCACCTTCTGCGTGATGCGGCCGAGCTTATCGCGGGTGTAGCTCGATGCATACAGCGCCGTCGCATCGAATGCCGCGCTGTAACTGCTCGGCTCGGCGAAGGCGTTGTAGCTCCAGCTATCCGTCACCAAGCCGAGTGTGGTGCCGGTCAGCAGACCATTCTGCGCGCTGCGGGCCAGTGCCATGGTGGCCTGACTCTGGACCGAGGCCGAAGTGAGTAATCCATCGTCGTCGTAGCCGTAGTCGATCCCGGTGGAGATAGCGCCGAGGACCGAGACATCCAGGCGCGTCAGCCAGAAGTTGGCATCGTACTGGTAACCGACCGCTGCCGACGCTGTCGCGCCGCGATCCGTGCTTTCACCCATCAACAAGGGACCATTGAAGTTGCGATGCAAACCAATCGCCCCCGGTGCCTGTTCATCGGTGATGCGCCCAACCGGATCGCGCGTGTAAGCGTACTGCCCCTGCGGCGTGGTCAGGCCAACCGCCAGCCCAGTCGCGGGATTGAGCTGCGGGCTCAGTAGCACGCTTCCCTGCCGAGTCTGGCCGGTCACGATCTGGTCCAGGTTGTAGCTGTAACTGGTCGCGCTATTCGACACGCCGCTGATCGTTGGTGGCACATAAGAAGTCACCTGATCGACGCGGTTGTAGACGAAGCCATGCGCCGGCCGACCAGGCGGAATTACCGCCGTGACATTGCTGTTGGCATCGTACTGAAAACCAATATTGCGGCCATCGGGCAGGGTCTGCGCCAGCGTGCGGCCAGCGGCGTCGTTGCTTAGCGTGGTGAGGCGAGTGAGCGGATCGGTGATCGTCGCCAGATAGCCATTGGCATCGTAAGTGAACGCCCAGCCGCGCTGCTCGATGCCCGTGCCGGCGCTGACGCCGCTCAATCTGTGTTTTTCTTGCGGTGAGAATGGACTCAACAAAACTAACCTCGCTCAAGAATTTCCCAACCACGAAGTGATCGAGTCCACTCCTCAATCTCATCGATATTGACCAACTGACATTGGGCGCAGCGCGCATCAACCGAGCTTCTATCTGAATCAACGTGGATGGAAAGCGGGAAATCATCCAAGTGCACCAAGTGTTTATTTCCAGTCTCCGAGAGAAACAATATTCCCCACCAAGCAACACAACCTGATACACGACGGGTCGGCAGTTCTTTGAAGCTGGCGACGCCGCAGACAAGCTTAGTCCATTCATCTTCAGAAAAATTGTCCGATGTGGGTCGTTGCCACTCCGACCGAAAAACTAATTTGACATTTCCCAATGAGACAGAGGCTAACCGTTCAAAACTTTCAGTGAGCATCGGAACCACACAGCGCGAGACGGACAGTGAAATGCATTCGAATTTGAATTGAACATCTACGTTGTCGCTTGCCAACTTTAACCAAGCATTATCCACCAAACGCAGATAAGCGCTTTGCGCCAAGTTGCCGTACAACGGGTGGGCCTGCCAGATTTCCTTAACTGAGCTTAGTAATCTGAAAAGCCGCATCTCCTTCGATGAAGGAAGCCACGCGAGTTGTCTTAAAACGGCCATGGCGTATCCGATGGAAAGTGAATCGTCTCTGGTGGCTTGTCTCCGTTTGCGGGAACGTCGATACGCGGTCCCTCACCACTTTTCCCAGGCCTAATTTGGACACCATTGGGACAGACTTGCCTTCCACCATCTTCTTGAACGACACCACCGGTCAATTTCTTAAGGGTTTCTTCAAAGCTGTCAGAGGGGAGGTCTGTATTCTTTCTTTTGCCTGTGCTGTCTGCTGCATTATCGCCGACCAGATCGGTAGGAAGCTCTGGTACACCTTGGGAGACTTCAGGTACGTCATTGTGAAGCGCCGAATTAATTGATTCAGCAAGTTGTTTCTTCGTTTCAGGGGTACTTAGCATAATACCAGCCGCTATTGCAGCCGCGGCGATAAGCGCCCCACCAACTTCAACTAAAACAAATCGACCCGAGTGGTCAGAGAAATTCAACGGATCATTCTTTGCGTACTCAAACAAATTCGAACTTCGCCCTGCAAACCTTAGCTGGTCCTTCCCCGTCCACCTTCCGGCCTCCGGATCATAATCCCGAGCCCCGAACCTGACCAACCCCGTATCTCGGTCATAGATTCCACCAGCAAAGCCAAAGGGTTGGAAGCCGGGGTTGGTATCTAGCAAGACCTGGCCCCAGGCATCGTAATCGAGGCGCTGGGCGATAGTGCCATCGGCGACATCGACCACGAGGCGGACGCTGCCGAGATGATCGGCAATCACGCGATAGACGTTGCCGCCTTTGAGCAGATAACTCGGGGTGTTGGCGCGGTCGGCGTAGATGTAGGTCGCTGTTCGATTGCCTTGGCCGTCGGTCTCGGCTACCGGCTCCAGGTCGTTCATATAGACAAAACCTTGCACCACAGCGCCATTGATGGATTTGCCGATGCGGCGGTTGCGGCCGTCGATGGCGTAGTCGATCTGGCGGCCGTCCGGCAGATCGACGTGACGCAGGTTCGAGAAGCTGTCGTACTGGTAGGTGGTCTGCGCGCTGGTGGCGGTGTCGGTCTTGGCAGTGAGTTCGCCGTTGTCGGTGTATTGGTAAGTGCAGGTGCCGTAGCTCAACAAGCGATCTTGCGCATCGACGGTGGCGCTGACGTTGCTCAGGCCCGCTGCGCAACCCTGGGCCGGAATACCCGCCCCTGTTTGCGTGACAGCGACGCGATTGCTGTTGCTGTCGTAGGCGTACTCCGCAATCAACACCCCATCGACCGTCACCGTATCCAGTCGCCCGGCCAAGTCATATGCGTAATCACTGGTCACGGCGGCCCCGTCCACGGTCTCGACCTTGTGGGTGATGCGGCCGAGCTTATCGCGGGTGTACTCCGTTGCATACAGCGCGGTGCCGTCGAAGGCGGCGGCGTAGGTACTCGGTTCGGCGAAGGCGTTGTAGTTCCAGCTATCGGTCACCAAGCCGAGCGTGGTGCCGGTCAGCAGGCCGTTCTGCGGATCGCGCGCGAGTTGCAGGCTGGCCGGCTGGCTCGGCACGTCGGCAGCGATCAGCAGGCCGTCGTTGTCGTAGACATAGCCGATCTGGTCGCTGCTCGGGGCGGGGCCGGCAAGCGCCGCGACTTGCAGGCTGCTCAGCCACAGATTGGCGTCGTAGGCGAAGGTCACCTCGGCCGCGGGCACGGCGCCGCGATCGGTGGCCTCGCTGGTCAACAGCGGCCCATTGAAGCTGCGGCGCAGGCCGATCGCGCCGGGCGCCTGTTCGCTGACGATGCGCCCGACCGGATCGCGGACGTAGTCGTACTGCCCCTGCGGGGTGGTGAGTCCCAGCGCCAGCCCGCTCGCGGGATCGAGCTGCGGACTCAACTGCACGCTGCCCTGGCGGGTCTGCCCGGTCACGATCTGGTCCAGGTTGTAGCTGTAACCGGTACTGGTATCGGCCAGCCCGGGGAGCGTCGGCGGCTGATACGCGGTGACCCGATCGACCGCGTTGTACGCGAAGCCGTGCCAAGGCCGCCCGGGCGGGACCACGGCGGTGACGTTGTCGTTTGGCATCGTAGGCAAAGCCAATGCTGCGGCCATCGGACAGGGTCTGCGCCAGTCCATCCCGACCACAGCCCATGGACAGTCATTTCGCTACTTGATCTTGTTGGCCAGCTTTCTCGAAGTAAAGCTTCTCCACCTCCACCTCGGATTGCCGAACCGCCAGGGCCAACTTGCCCGGTTCGCAGCTCAGCAGAAAGGTAACGTCGTCGGCTGTGTACGGAGCCACTGCATCGGCGCGTGGATCACGCGGTTCCACAGGCGGTGAGTACAAGAAACGGATTCCCTCAAGACGCAAATTCCGGCCAGCGGGCTCGCTGGAAACCTCGAAAAAGTCAGACGAATAGCTTGCGACCCATAGCCCTTCGTTCGCAATCGTCACCCGCTGAATGGCGAACGCCCCTTTCGGAAAGGCTTCCGTAACGCTTTGCCTCCAGTGGTCGGCAGACTCGCGCGCGACTGCCTCCCATCTTCCGGCAATCCCCGGATCAGATAGGTCGCAACCATGAACGTTTGAACAGCCGATCGTGGCAAGCATCAACAAGCTGACGCCGGAGAACCGGATCATCACGGGCTCTTGCCGCCTGTTTCACCGCTGTCGGGGCAGAGATCCTTGCCACACCGGGAACAACGTACAGGAATCAAAAATCCTCCCCAATAGGTAACTTCAATTCCTTGTATACGCGTCTTTCTTTTGTATATCCGTTCGGAGCAATGTGGGCAACGCAATGACAGCAAATAGACTCCGCCAATAACCATGACACCAAACAGCGGCAACAAGAACATATTGTCGAACTGAATGACCATGATCAGTAGTCCAAACATGTTGATCAGCGTCAGTGCTAGCGCAAATAGCGCTTTTTTACGGACACATGTACCACGATGTCCATGGACAATATGGTTCATTAGGGAGCCCTACAGCTTGCTTCGCCAGAATTGTCGAATGGTTCATCAAGCAAATCGCGCAATGTAAAAATACCGGTAGACTCGTAAGCGATAGAATACGCAAGAGGAGTTGCGCCGGGACCAACTCCCAGTGTGCCACCGATAATCTTCCCTGTCTTGGGGTCATGGATTATTGTCAAGCTCACCGGCCCGAGACCGAAATTTTGATTTACTGTTTGGCCACTCACATTCGATGTGTCACCAGTGACAACACCAATGAAGGCGTCCGCAGATACATTGAGACCAGCGCTAGCCCCCACCGCCGCAAATACACCAACATCAGCCTTTTGTCCGGAGAGTCCGGGGTTGATTACAATGCCTGCGCTGACCTCAGCACCACTTGGTGCCGCTGCCGATACGCCGCCACCTGCAACAATGGTAAATAATCCAATTGGATCCAGATAAGCCACCGGATTATTGGCCACATAGGTAAATACATTGGTGCTTCCACCAACAAAACCTATCGGATCCTTCGTCGTCCATCGCCCCGTCTCCGGATCATAATCCCGCGCCCCGAACCGCACCAGCCCGGTGTCGGGGTCGTAGAGGCCACCGGCGAAGCCGAACGGCTGGAAGCCCGGGGTGGTGTCGGCGGTGACGTTGCCCCAGGCGTCGTAGTCCAGTCGCTGGGCAATGGTGCCGTCGGTGACATCGGCGACCATACGCACGCTGCCCAGGTGGTCGGCTATGACGCGATAGACCTTGCCGCCCTTCAGCAGGTAGCTCGGGGTGTTGCTGCGGTCGGCGTAGACAAACGTGGCGATTCGGTTGCCCGCGCCGTCGGTCTCGGCCACCGGTTCCAGGTCGTTCATATAGAGTGGACGCCGGCCGCGATCTCACGGCTCGTCTTGCAGCCACAGACACTGCCCGTTGCTGGCCCGGTCGATCCCCTGCAGGCGGGATCGGTGGCGGGCCAGGTCGGCGGCGTCGGCGGCCTGC
>JBGSKT010000271.1:0-7578 GCA_041741075.1 Lysobacterales bacterium | reverse complement strand
CGGCCGCCAGCCCCGCCTCGATGGCCGGCGTGCGCCGTACGGTTACGCACCAGTTGAGCGACCCCAGGCCATTGAATTGCACCCGCCAGCGTGGCGAACGCGGCCCCGGTGCGGTGACGTATCGCTTGGGATCGAACACCGGCACCGTGGCCCCCACCAGCGCGGGCAAGTCGTTCAGTTGGCGACCAAGTAACGCTTCTCACAGAAAGCCGGCGATGCGCAGGTACTTGCCGCTGGGTGTGGCACGCAGCGCCGCGACCAGTTGCTCCGAGTCCAGATGCGGCAGCGCCTCGGCCAGGATCTGCAGATTCGTACCCTCGTGCTTGAGCGCGAACAACACGTGCCCCAGCAGATCATCGTGGGCTGGCGCTATCGCTGCCGGCACCGCGATAAACGCATCGTTCGCGTCGATTCGCAGCATCGGCTTGACCAGCGCCGGCCGCAGCGGCGCGAAGGCACCGAGCCGCAGGTACTGACGAAGGTGTTCATAGCCGACTGCGGGCATGGAAATTTTGTCCTGGGAAGGGATTTTTTGAAATCCTACACCAGTAGCAAAGATTTTTTGTTCTGCCGACCCTGGCCATAATGCGCGCGATCAAACAGGTCTTCGACCCCGACGCCATCCTCAACCCGGGCAAACTGCTGCCTTGACTGATCGGGGTGGGGTGGGTTGACGCAGGGCGGGCGGGTGTGCGGTGCTGCATCGCCGCATCAAAGCCGCGTCGATAGCCAGCGGCCGGATTTCTGTTCGCGATAGCGGACCGTGGCTTTCTTGAAGTTCAGGTCGACGAACAGTTCGCAGGTGCTTTCGCCATGGCGCCAGCACATGGCGACGCTGGTCTGGTTCGAGTACAGCAGGTGGAACACGCCGTCGAATGCCGGATAGCTGTTGCGGAATTCCATTAGTTTGAACAGACGCTTTACCACCGGCTGTTGCACCGCTTCGGCGATTTCCTGTTTGCTGTAGCGGTGCCGGTTGATGTCGCGCAGTTCGCCGGTCTGCTCCAGCAATTCGTGGTCGTTTTGTCCGGCCAGCAGTCCGACGTAATAGACCTGCGGAATGCCCGGCGCGAAGAACTGGATGGCGCGGGCGCAGATGTAGGCGTCGTCGTTACGCTTGAGCGCGTCGTAATAGGTGCAGGTGAGCTGATAGATGGCGCCGACGGTGTGCACGGCGGCGGCCGAGCGGCGCAGGATCGGGTCGGCGGAACGCGCCGATACGTTGTCGATGACGGCCTGGATCTCCGGCTTCGGCAACACCCCTTCCACGTCCGGGATGCAGATGCCGTCGTGGGTATCGAGAACGGTCATCTGGTTGCGCGGGCACATGCGCAGCCATTGCTTGAGATAACTGCTGTTGGCGTCGAGCAGCGAATACAACAGCAACGGCGCCAGCGCAAAACCATAGGGATGCATGCCGTGCAGGGCGATCGCGTATTGGTAACTCGCGTGGTCGTGGACTTCGGGCAGGGTCTCGGCGCCGTGCTCGCGGGCGACCGCGTCGATCCATTTGAGAATGTCGTAGACATCCGGCTCGACCAGAAAGCAACTGGTGCCGATTTTCTTGGTGGTGTAGCCGAAGGCGTCGAGCCGGAACAGTTTGACCCCCCGCGCGACCAGAAAGCGGATGTAATCCTCCATCAGCGCGTAGGTCTTCGGCGAGTTGTAGTTCAGGTCGATCTGGCGCTCGGTGAAGGTGCACCAGACCCGGCCCTTGCTGCCATCGGCGAAGCTGACTTCGCGGAACGGTTCCTTTTCCTTGCGAATGTGGATCTTGGCCATGTCGTCCGGGCTGATCTCGCCCAGTTGATCGACGTGCACGAACAGGTCGGCACAGTCGGAGTGGTAGCCATGCTGAAGAAAATCCTTGAACTCCGCCGATTCGTCGGAGATGTGGTTGATCATCAGGTCCAGGCACAGATCGAACTTCGCCGAGATCCGCTCCAGGTCGGCCCAGCTGCCGTAGCGCGGGTCGATTTCCTTGTGGGTGAGCGGCGAAAAACCGCCGTCGGCATTGGACGGATAAGGCGGCAGCACGTGTACACCGCCGATCCGGCCCTTACCGTGGGTGTCGAGAAACTCGTTGAGGTCGGCGAGGTTTTCACCGAGGCGGTCGGGATAGGCGATCAACTGCACCTGGTTGCGCAAGGTCATCGTGAAGCGATCCTTCTCTGTTTGCCGGCAGCCTACGGGTTTCGTGCCGCTGGTCGGTCTGCCTGCAGTTACCGAAGGGAACCTCTTGAAACCGTCGCGAGCGGCCCGAGTGCGAGGCGCACGGAGCACAGGAACCGCAGTGTACCTACGGGTACTGAGAGGATTCCGAGCACCGCGCAACGAAGCAATCGGGGCGCGCAGTAGGTTTCAAGAGGTTCCCAGAAGTTGGCCAAGGCGAGCCCGGTTCAAGCTGTGAGTCCGGGCTGGGGCCAAAGGTTCCCGCTTGCAGCGTGCAAGGACTAAGCATCCGGGCCGGCGAGGTGTTGGCATCCTCGCCGGCCGCAGCGGATTCAGTCGAGTCTATCGACGATGAAACCGAGCACTGCGCCAGCGGCCGCCGCCAGTACCAGACCCTCGACTGCCCACACCAGCCACAGGAATGCCGGCAGCGCGAAGACCCCATACATGCCTGCGTACAGGGCCGCATACAGCACACCGAGCGCGATGCCAAACAGCAATCCGCGGCGCCAGCCCGGGCCACGCAGAGCACTGCGGAATAGGTCGTAAATCCCCGCCGTGATCAGGCTGCCGACCAGTCCGACGCCGATCCACAGCGGCATCAGGGCGGCCATGTCGGGCGGGTCGCTGCGCAATTCGGGACGCCAGAACGCGGCGGTGGCCTGATACAGGTCCTTGAGCATGCCCTCGTGGGTGACCATGGCGGTCAGCATGCTGAGCACGAACAGGGCGAAGTAATGGCCAAGACCGCCGAACAACACGATTTTCCACTTCATGGATAGGTCCTCCCCAGGGTATGCACCGGATAGTGCCGACCGAGTGTAAGCATCGCGCCCCAGCCGCGCAATGCGCCGATTTCTGGCCGAGCCGGAAGTTACCGCGGCGCGCGCCGCGTCATGGCGTGGCCGGGCGATCATTCAAACGCTTGTCTCACTACCGGTGGCGAGACCCGGCCGCTACACTGCGCGCCGTCCTTTTGAATCACGGCCCGTCGACCGAGTCCGGGTACGCCCATCCTTTTCAACCTTCGGGAGTATCCCTATGGTCTTCGATATCCTCGCCAGCACCGGCCACGAACAGGTCGTTTACTGCCACAACCGGGACGCCGGGCTGAAGGCGATTATCGCCATCCACAACACCGTGCTCGGCCCGGCCCTGGGCGGTCTGCGCATGTGGCCGTACAAGACCGAGCAGGATGCCTTGAACGACGTGCTGCGGCTGTCGCGCGGGATGACCTACAAGGCGGCGGTGTCCGGGCTCAACCTGGGCGGTGGCAAGGGCGTGATCATCGGCGATCCGAATACCGACAAGTCCGAGGCCCTGTTCCGCGCTTTCGGGCGTTTCGTCAATTCGCTCAACGGCCGCTACATCACTGCCGAAGACGTCGGCATCGACGTCAACGATATGGAATGGGTGCTCAAGGAAACCGAATACGTCACCGGCGTACACCAGGTCCACGGCGGTTCCGGCGATCCTTCGCCGTTTACTGCCTACGGCACCCTGCAGGGGCTGATGGCCGCGCTCAATGCCCGCTTCGGCAATGAAGACGTGGGCCGCTACAGCTACGCGGTGCAGGGCATCGGCCACGTCGGCATGGAATTCGTCAAACTGCTGCGCGAGCAGGGCGCCAAGGTGTTCGTCACCGATATCAACCAGGAATCGGTGCAGCGCGCGGTCGACGAGCTCGGCTGCGAGGCGGTGGCGCTGGACGACATCTACGACGTCGACGCCGATGTCTATTCGCCCTGCGCGCTCGGCGGCACGGTCAACCACAGCACCATCCCGCGCTTCAAGTTCAAGGTGATCTGCGGCGCCGCCAACAACCAGTTGGCGACCGAGGATTGTGGCGACGAAGTCGAGCGCCGCGGCATCGCCTACACCCCCGACTACGCGGTCAATGCCGGCGGTCTGATGAATGTCTCGCTGGAGATCGACGGCTATAACATCGAGCGCGCCCGGCGCATGATGCGCACGATCTATCACAACATCGGCCGCATCTTCATGATCGCCAAGCGCGACAATATCCCCAGCTACCGCGCCGCCGACCGCCTGGCCGAAGAGCGGATCAACACGATCGGCAAGATCCGCCTGCCGCACATGGGCAATAACGGCACCCGCTTCCTGGGCCGGATGCGCGGGCTGTGAGCGCGCGTCCCGCCACGGCACGAATCCGCCCGGACCGGTGAGCCATGAAGACCGCGTCGATCAGCGAAGAACTCGACCTGCTGCGCGACAGCGTACGCGCCTTCGCCACTCGAGAAATCGCACCGCGCGCCGCAGCGATCGACCGCGACAACCGGTTCCCGGCCGACCTGTGGCGCAAGTTCGGCGATCTGGGCCTGCTCGGCATCACTGTGCCCGAGCCATTCGGCGGCAGCGGCATGGGCTTTCTGGCGCACCTGATCGCGATGGAAGAAATTTCCCGCGCCTCGGGCTCGGTGGGGCTGTCTTACGGCGCGCATTCCAATCTGTGCGTGCAGAACCTGTACAAGAACGGTAATGCCGCGCAGCGTGCCCGCTATCTGCCCAAACTGTGCAGCGGCGAACACGTCGGCGCGCTGGCCATGAGCGAGCCCGGTGCCGGTTCCGACGTGGTCGGCTCGATGGCCTGCCGCGCCGAAAAGCATGGCGACCATTACCTCGCCAACGGCAGCAAGATGTGGATCACCAATGGCCCCGACGCCGACGTGCTGCTGGTCTACATGCGCACCGCCGGGCGCGAGTGCGGCTCGCGCGCGATCAGCGCCTTCATCGTCGAAAAGGACATGCCCGGGTTTCGCACCGCGCAGAAGCTGGACAAGCTCGGCATGCGTGGTTCCAACACCTGCGAGCTGTTGTTCGAGGATTGCCGGATCCCGGAAGAAAACCTGATCGGCAACATCAACGAAGGCGTGCGCGTGCTGATGTCCGGTCTCAATACCGAGCGCCTGGTGCTGTCCGGCGGGCCGATCGGCCTGATGCAGGCGGCCCTGGATATCAGCCTGGACTACGTGCGCGAACGCCGTCAGTTCAATGCGCCGATCGGCAGCTTCGGCATCATGCAGGCCAAGATCGCCGACATGTACACCGCGCTGGCCAGCTCGCGCGCCTTCGCCTACCGGGTCGCCGAAGATTACGATCTTGGCCGGGTGTCGCGCATCGACCCGGCCGCCTGCCTGCTGCACGCCTCGCGCTCGGCAGTCGAACTCACCCTGCAGGCGCTGCAATGCCTGGGCGGCAACGGCTACATCAACGACTACGCCACCGGCCGCCTGCTGCGCGACGCCAAGCTCTACGAGATCGGCGCCGGCACCAACGAAATCCGCCAGATGCTGATCGGCCGCGAACTGATCGCCGGCAAGTCCTGAGATTATTCGCCGGCTGAGATTAATCGTAGGCTGATTTATCGCTGATTCGGCACCATCCCGGAATGACCAGCTCCGCTGTTGAGAGCCGCTGCGCTGCTTCCGGGCTACGCTGGTTTATCGCTGATTCGGTACCAGCAGCACCTTGCCCTCGCGGGCGCTGCTGGCGGCCAGGGCGATCGCTGGCTTGATCTGGTCGATGCCGAAGCTGGCCTGGACCCGGGCCCTGAGTTGCCCGCTGGCGATGCGCTGGACGATTTCGCCGAACACGCATTGTTTGGCTTCGGGGCTCGCGCTCTTGAACCAGGCCGCCAGCCAGAAGCCGCGCAGGGTGATGTCCTTGAAAATAAACGAGGCCGGTGAAATCTGGCAGGGCTCACCGCTCATCGCGCCGTAGTTGACCAGGGTGGCGCCCTGGCCAAGGCAACGCGCCAGTTGCTCGGTGGCCGCGCCGCCGACGGCATCGATGCCGAGCAGAATGTTGGCCCCGCCGGTCGCTTCGCGCACCTGCTGGTGCAGTTGCTCGCCGTCGACCAGCACCACATCGCCGCCTTCGGCGCGCACCGCCTCCACGGCCGATTCGCGACGCACGATGTTCACCGTCTTGATGCCGCGCAGTCTGGCGATCTGGATCAGATAGGTGCCGACCGCAGAATTGGCCGCGTTCTGGATCACCCAGTCGCCGGCCTTGAGCGTCACGAAGGAAGTCAGCATGAGCAGGGCGGTGGGCGGGTTGACGGTGATCATCGCGAGCTGCAGCGGATCGGCCTGGCCCGGCAATACCACCAGGCCCTGCGCTGGCACCTGCACATGGGTGCTCCAGCTGCCACAGCCAACCGGCAGCAGCACGGTCTGGCCGACCAGGGCGGCATCGGCCCCGGCACCGACCGCGATCACCCGACCGACCCCCTCGTTGCCACCAACCGCCGGCAGCGGTGGCAGGATGCCGTAGGCGCCGGTCAGGGTCAGCACATCGGAGGGATTGATCGCCGCCGCCAGCACTTCGATCCGCGCCTGGTCGGGCGCCAGCGGCGGAAGTTCGAATTCGACCGCCGCGATCACATCCTGCGGGATCGGGCCACGGGTCGGGTACTGGGCGTGTTTCATGGGCGGGTTCCTGGTTGGGCGATAGGGGTTGGGAACTGGGGAAAACAGTGTAGTTGCCATCCCTACGCTGCTTGCGGGAGATCCCGGAATGACCAGCTCCGCTGTTGAGAGCCGCTGCGCTTCTTCCGGGCTACTTATTGTCCTCTGGACATCACACCGTGACCGGATTGGGTTTGTCCGGGTCGATGCCGTAGAGTTTGATCGCGCGGGCGATTTCCTTGCGTTCGAGTTTGCCCTCGGCGGCCAGCGCCGCGACTGCGGCGTGGGCGATGTAGTGGCGGTCGACTTCGAAGAAGCGGCGCAGATTTTCGCGGGTATCCGAGCGACCGAAACCGTCGGTGCCGAGCGCGGTGTAGTGCATGCCGGCCGGCAGGTAGGCGCGGATCTGTTCACTGACCGCGCGCACGTAGTCGCTGGCCGCAATCGCCGGGCCGCTCTTCCCGGCCAGTTGCTGGCTGACCCAGGACTGGCGCGGTTCGGCATCCGGATGCAGGCGGTTGTGGCGCTCGACGTCGACGCCGTCGCGGCGCAGCTCGGTGAAGCTGGGGCAGGACCAGATATCCGCCTGCACGGCAAAATCACGTTCCAGCAGTTCGGCTGCCGCGATCACCTCGCGCAGGATGGTGCCGGCGCCGAGCAATTGCACGCGCAACGGCTGCTTGCCCTTCTTGCTTTCGCGTTGGCCACTGGCTTCACGCAGCAGGTACATGCCCTTGAGGATGCCGGTGGCGGCGCCATCCGGCATGTCCGGGTGCGGGTAGTTTTCGTTCATCAGGGTGATGTAGTAGTAAATATCTTCCTGCTCGGCGAGCATGCGGCGCATGCCGTCTTGCAGGATCACCGCGACTTCGAAACCGAAAGTAGGATCGTAGGCGCGACAATTCGGAATCGCGCCGGCGAGCAGGTGCGAGTGGCCGTCTTCGTGCTGCAGGCCCTCGCCGTTCAGGGTGGTGCG
>JBGSKT010000270.1:0-2722 GCA_041741075.1 Lysobacterales bacterium | reverse complement strand
GAAGCCGCCATCGAGCACGCTGACCGCGTCATGGCCGAGGGCGCGCAGCATCCACCAGCAGCGCGCCGCCACGGCGCCGCTGCCATGATCGAACACGATGATCTCGTGCGTGGCCCGATAGCCCCAGCCGACCAGGGTGGTGGCGAAGCGGGCGACATCGGGCAGTGGATGCCGGCCGAGGCCCGGCTTGTGCAGATCGGCCAGATCGTCATCCAGATGCGCATAGACCGCAGTGGGCGGGTGTCCCAGGGCGAACTCGGCGCGGCCGCGGCCCGGATCGGCCAGGTCGAAGCGGCAGTCGATCAGCAGCACATTGCCTTGATCCAGGCGTTGCACCGCTGCGCCGAGCGCGAGTACGCTGCCAGCACTCATTGCAGCGACTCCAGACGTTGGCGCAGATTGATCAGCATCGCAGCGGTTGCGCCCCAGACGCGATGCCCGGCACAGTCGAACTCGAAAATCTCGCGTTCGCGGCCAAGGTATTCGATGCTGCGGCGCTGCACCGCCTGCGGGTCCAGAAAATGCGCCAGGGGCGCCTCGAACACCGCCGCCACTTCGTTGCTGCCAGCCATGATCGAGAACCCCTCGCGCAGCCGTGCCACCACCGGCAGCACCCGGAAATTGCTGATCGTCTCGAACGGATCGAGGAACCCGATCGGCTCGATCCAGTCGCCGCCGATGCCGACCTCTTCCTCGGCCTCGCGCAACGCCGCCGCCACCGGATCACGGTCGTCGGCCTCGATCCGGCCGCCCGGAAAACTGACCTGACCGGCATGCTGGCTCAGATGCGCGCTGCGCTCGGTCAGCAATACGGTGATTTCGCCGCCGCGCTCGATCAGACCGACCAGGACCGCGGCCTCGATCCGCCGGCTGTGTGCGGGAAACAGGTCGTCCACCTGCGGATGATTCCAGCCGCGTCCGGTCGGCGCCCGGTCCAGCGCGTGCAGGGCGCGACCCAGACGCTGAAACAGTCTGGCGTTCATGCACCGCTCCGCACAACACGCTGCGGCAGCACTTCGGCGATCAGGCGCTCGCGCTCGGATTCGCTGAGGCTGCTCCAGCGTGCAATTTCTTCGCCACTGCGGCGACAACCAAGGCACAGGCCATCGGCGGCGAGCGCACAGACGCCGATGCAGGGAGTGCGGATGGGACGATTCAGGCTTCCGATCAAGAAGCTCATGGCAGGGAACCAGGCAAGGGCGGGGGCAGAACGCTCCCCGCCGTTGCCGAGACGGGTCGGATTACTTGACGTCGACCAGCTTGATTTCAAACACCAGCGTCTCGTTCGGACCGATCGGGCCCTGGCCGCGCACGCCATAGGCGTGTTCCGGCGGCAGGAATATCTGCCAGTAGTCGCCGACCTTCATCAGCGGCAGCACGTCCTGCCAGCCGGGCAGCACCGAATCGACCTTGAAGGTGGAGGGCGTACCACGCGCGAACGAAGAATCGAACTCCAGCCCGCTGGTCAGCGAGCCACGGTAGTGCACGCTGACTTCGCTGGTCTTCAGCGGACGCTTGCCGGTGCCCTCTTCGATCACCCGGTACTGGATGCCATTGGGCAGGGTGATGATGCCTTTCTTGAGCTTGTTGGCGGCCAGGAACTGGTCGCTTTTGGTTTTGTTTTCCTTGGCCAGCGCCTCGTATTTGGCCATCGCTTCGGCTTTCAGCTTCGCGCTCATCTTTTCCAGCGCATCACGCATGGCGGTCGGGTCCACTGCCGGCGCGCGCTTGGCGTGGCCGTCCTGAATACCCTTAATCACGGTGGCCAGATCGACGTCCAGGTTCTTTTCCAGAAAATCGGATCCGACCTCGTAACCGATGGCATAGCTGAGCTTGCCCTTGTCGGTGGCGGTGTCCTGGGCGTATGCATTGCCGAAAACCAAAGCCGCCAGAACGACGGCACCAAAACGCAACATCATGGGAACTTCTCCAGTGGGAAAATCAGATTCGCCCTTCGGCGAAAGACCGGGCATTCTAGCCGACCCGGGTTCGGCTCGCCACGTCCAACCGGCGAGCACCAGGCCGGCGCGGACCCTTTGCGCGCGACTTGGAACCCTGGCTGAGAAGAAAGTTTCCCGCCGGCAGCGTCGCAGCGGCCGCGGATTTGCTGCCCCGGCGCGTAATCCGCAGCGCGCTGACGGCGCCCCGATGGCGATGCAAGCCGCTACAATGGGCGGCCAGATCGGGCGACAAACTGAACCGTTATGAACTTCCAGACACTCCTGCTTGAGACCAGCGGCGCCGTTTTGCGGATTACCGTGAACCGCCCGGACAAGCTCAACGCGCTCAATCGCGAAACCGTGACCGAGTTGCACCACGCCTTCGACCAGGCCGCCGGCGACGCCTCGGTTCGTGTCGTGGTGATCACCGGCGCCGGCCCCAAGGCCTTCATTGCCGGCGCCGACATCGCGGAACTGGCCGAACTGGACGCGCTGTCCGCCCTGGAATTCTCGCGCTTTGGCCAGCAGTTGATGACCCGTATCGAGCGGCTCGGCAAGCCGGTGATCGCAAGCATCAACGGCTTCGCCCTTGGTGGCGGCATGGAACTGGCCATGGCCTGCCATCTGCGTATTGCCGCCGATACCGCCCGCCTTGGCCAGCCCGAGATCAACCTGGGTGTGATCCCCGGCTTCGGTGGCAGCCAGCGTCTGCTGCGCCTGGCCGGTCGCGGCGCGGCCCTGGAACTATGCCTGCTCGGCACCCAGATCAGCGCCGCGCGCGC
>JBGSKT010000269.1:0-6245 GCA_041741075.1 Lysobacterales bacterium | reverse complement strand
GATCTGATCGTAGGCCTTGAACTCGCCGCCAAAGCGCTCCGCACCAATCTTGGTCAGCGCCGCCGTCAGCGTGGTCTTGCCGTGATCAACATGCCCAATCGTGCCGACATTCACATGCGGCTTCTTGCGCTCGAACTTTTCTTTTGCCATGACCGGAACCTCAATGAACGATTGATTGGTTGACTGGAAATCAAACGGTAGATAAAACGGAAAATCAGGCCGACTTCTTCATTACTGCTTCGGCGATGTTGTTCGGCGCCTCGGCGTAGTGATCGAATTCCATGGTCGAGCTGGCACGACCCTGCGACATCGAGCGCAGGCTGGTCACGTATCCGAACATCTCGCCCAACGGCACCAGCGCGTTGATGATCTTGCCGGACGGGGAATCATCGGTGCCCTGCAGCACGCCACGACGGCGGCTCAGATCACCCATGACATCACCCATGTAATCCTCGGGGGTGACCACTTCGATCTTCATGATCGGTTCCAGCAGCACCGGACTGGCCTTGTGAAAGCCTTCCTTGAACGCCATCGAGCCGGCCACTTTGAACGCCATTTCGTTGGAATCGACGTCGTGGTAGGAACCATCGACCAGGCGCACCTTGATGTCGACCACCGGAAACCCGGCGAGCACGCCATTGGCGACCTGTTCCTTGACACCCTTGTCCACCGCCGGGATGTATTCCTTGGGGATCACCCCGCCGACCACGGCGTTTTCGAATTCGTAACCAGCACCACGTTCGCGCGGTTCCAGCTCCAGCCACACGTGGCCGTACTGGCCGCGACCGCCGGACTGACGCACAAACTTGCCCTCGACCCGTACTTTCTTGCGAATCGTCTCGCGGTAGGCGACCTGCGGTTTGCCGACGTTGGCTTCGACGTTGAACTCGCGGCGCATACGATCGACCAGGATTTCCAGGTGCAACTCACCCATGCCGGAAATGATGGTCTGGCCGGATTCTTCGTCCGAACGCACCCGGAATGAAGGATCTTCCTGGGCCAGACGACCCAGTGCGACGCCCATCTTTTCCTGGTCGGACTTGGTCTTCGGCTCGATCGCCATGGCGATCACCGGCTCCGGGAACACCATGCGCTCGAGCACCACCGCGTGGCCGGTGGCGCACAGGGTGTCGCCGGTGGTCACATCTTTCAGGCCGACCGCCGCTGCGATATCACCGGCGTGCACTTCCTTGATTTCGGAGCGCTCGGCCGCGTGCATCTGCAGGATGCGACCGATCCGCTCCTTCTTGCCCTTGATCGCGTTCAACACCGAGTCGCCCGAATTGAGCGTGCCGGAGTAGACGCGGAAGAAGGTCAGCGAACCCACGAACGGGTCGGTCATGATCTTGAACGCCAGCGCCGAGAACGGTTCGGTGTCGCCGGCTTTGCGGAACACTTCGCGGTCGTCGTCATCGGTGCCCTTGACCGGCGGCCGATCGATCGGCGACGGCAGGTAGCTAACCACCGCGTCCAGCATCGCCTGCACCCCCTTGTTCTTGAACGCGGTGCCGCAGAACACCGGAATGATGGTGTTGTTCAGGGTCGAATGGCGGATGCCACCCAGAATCTCTTGCTCGGACAACTCGCCGGATTCAAGGTACTTGTTCATCAGCTCTTCGGTGGCTTCCGCCGCCGACTCGACCATGAACTCGCGCGCCTTGCTCGCTTCGGCGAGCAGATTGGCCGGGATTTCACGGTATTCGAACTTCATCCCCTGGCTTTCCATATCCCAGTGGATGGCTTTCATCTTGAGCAGGTCGATCACGCCATCAAAATGTTCTTCGGCGCCGATCGGCACCTGCATCGGCACCGGGTTGGCACCCAGCCGCGACTTGAGCTGGCCGACCACCTTGTTGAAGTCCGCGCCAGCGCGATCCATCTTGTTGACGAACGCCAGCCGCGGCACGCCGTATTTGTTGGCCTGACGCCACACCGTTTCGGACTGCGGTTGCACACCACCGACCGCGCACAGCACGAATACCGCGCCGTCGAGCACGCGCAGCGAACGCTCGACTTCAATGGTGAAGTCGACGTGCCCGGGGGTGTCGATGATGTTGAAGCGGTGCTCCGGCAGGGACATATCCATGCCCTTCCAGAAGCAGGTGGTCGCCGCCGAAGTGATGGTAATGCCGCGTTCCTGTTCCTGCTCCATCCAGTCCATGGTCGCGGCACCGTCGTGCACTTCGCCAATCTTGTGATTGACGCCGGTGTAGAACAGGATGCGCTCGGTGGTGGTGGTCTTGCCGGCATCGATGTGGGCCATGATGCCGAAATTTCGGTAGCGCTCAATTGGGTGGGTACGGGCCATGTTCTTGTCCTCGGTCTTCCATTACCAGCGGTAGTGCGCGAACGCCTTGTTCGCATCCGCCATACGGTGGGTCTCTTCGCGCTTCTTGACCGCGCCGCCGCGGTTTTCCGAGGCGTCCAGCAACTCACCAGCGAGCTTGCGCGGCATCGAGGTTTCACCACGCTTGCGGGCAGCGTCGATGGTCCAGCGCATGGCCAGCGCGAGGCGCCGGGCCGGACGTACTTCCACCGGCACCTGGTAGGTGGCACCGCCGACGCGGCGCGACTTCACTTCGACCGCGGGCGCGACGTTGCTCAACGCCTTCTCGACCACCGCCAGCGATTCCGGATTCTTTTCGCCGATGACGGTAAGGGCGCCGTAGACGATGCCTTCGGCCACCGACTTCTTGCCGCTCTTCATGACCATGTTGATGAAACGCGCGACCATCTCGCTGCCATGCTTCGGATCGGCGAGGACGGTGCGTTGGGGAGTGGAACCTTTACGGGACATAGGGAGTCAGCCTTGTTGCTTGATCAGGACTTCGGGCGCTTGGCGCCGTACTTCGAGCGGCTCTGGCGGCGCTTGGCAACACCCGAGGCATCGAGGCTGCCGCGCACGGTGTGGTAGCGCACGCCGGGAAGATCCTTGACGCGACCGCCACGGATCAGCACCACCGAATGCTCTTGCAGGTTGTGGCCTTCGCCACCGATATAGGAGATGACCTCGAACCCGTTGGTAAGGCGCACCTTGGCGACCTTGCGCAGGGCCGAATTCGGCTTCTTCGGGGTGGTCGTGTAGACACGCGTGCAAACGCCGCGACGCTGCGGGCAATTCGCCAAAGCCGGGGACTGACTCTTGTAGGTTTTCGGGCGGCGCGCTTCACGCACCAACTGATTGATCGTAGACATTGAGGGGTCCTGGGATAACGAAAGACAGGCCGACGAAAAGTCGGCCTGTCAGCTTTGAGACTTTAACAGGTCAGATCGTGCTAAGTCAACGCACACGGGTAATCATTTACCCCGAACACGAAGCGCTTCCCGCGCCTCATTTCGCTGTGTTCGAACTGGCATCAAACGTCGTCTGAACTACTATCCTCCGACAAGGGTTCGGCAAAGGTCACGGCGGACTCGGTGCCAAGGGTATCCAGCTCGGCTTCGGTGAAGCCTGCCTTGGCCGCCTGGCGCTTGGTGTGATAAGCGAGGCCGGTACCGGCTGGAATCAAGCGGCCCACAATAACGTTTTCTTTCAGTCCGCGCAAGGTGTCTCGTGTGCCACGCACCGCGGCCTCGGTCAGAACCCGCGTGGTTTCCTGGAAAGACGCCGCCGAAATGAACGATTCGGTGGCCAACGACGCCTTGGTGATGCCGAGCAGGATCGGCGCGATCACCGCGGTACGCTCGTCGCGGTCGCGGGCCCGGGCGTTTTCTTCCAGCACTCGGGCACGCTCGACCTGCTCACCGCGCAGGAAGCGGGTGTCGCCACCATCGACCACTTCGGCCTTGCGCAACATCTGGCGGATGATGGTCTCGATGTGCTTGTCGTTGATCTTGACGCCCTGCAGCCGGTATACGTCCTGGATTTCCTTGGCCAGATAGGCGGCCAGCGGCTCGACCCCGAGCAGGCGCAGGATGTCGTGGGCGTTGGGTTCGCCATCGACCACGGTCTCGCCTTTCTCGACGTGCTCGCCCTCGAACACGATCACCTGGCGCCACTTCGGGATCAGCTCCTCGTGGACGTTGCCTTCGCGGTCGGTAATCATCAGGCGTTGCTTGCCTTTGGTGTCTTTGCCGAAGCTGACCAGGCCGGTAATCTCGGCCAGGATCGCCTGTTCCTTGGGCTTGCGCGCCTCGAACAGATCCGCGACCCGCGGCAGACCGCCGGTGATGTCACGCGTCTTCGAGGTTTCCTGCGGAATACGCGCGATCACGTCGCCGACGCCGACCGCCGCTTTCGCCTGCAGCGAAATGATCGCGCCCGGGGGCAGGAAGTACTGCGCCGGGATATCGGTTCCGGGCAACTTCAGCTCATGGCCTTTCTTGTCTTCGATGCGCACCATCGGGCGCAGATCCTTGGCGGCGGAACCGCGCCGCTTGGGATCGGTGACCACCGCCGACTGCAGGCCGGTGAGCTCATCGACTTGTTCCTGCACGGTCACACCATCGACGAAGTCGAGGAAGCGGATGACACCGGCAACCTCGGACACGATCGGATGGGTATGCGGGTCCCAGTTGGCCAGTACCTGACCGGCCTTGATCTCGGCGCCGTCCTTGACGCTGATGCTGGCGCCGTAGGGCACGCGATAGCGCTCGCGCTCGCGGCCGTGGGCATCCATCACCGACAGTTCGCCGGAGCGGGACACCGCGACCAGATGCCCGGCGCTGTGATGGACGGTCTTGATATTGTTGAACTTGACCGAACCGTTGGTGCGCACCTGGACGTTATCGACCGCGGCCGCACGCGACGCGGCACCACCGATGTGGAAGGTACGCATGGTCAACTGGGTACCCGGTTCACCGATCGACTGCGCGGCAATCACGCCGACCGCTTCGCCGATGTTGACCAGGTGGCCGCGGGCCAGATCGCGGCCATAACACAGCCGGCAGATACCGAACCGCGCCTGGCAGGTGATCGGCGAACGTACCAGCAGCGACTGCACGCCGGCGGTCTCGATCTTCTCGACCAGCTTTTCGTCGAGCAAGGTGTTGCGCGAAACGATCGGATCGTCGTTATTGCCGGGCGCGTAGACATCCTCGGCGACGACCCGACCGAGCACGCGGTCGCGCAGCGGCTCGACCACGTCGCCGCCTTCGACCAACGCGGTCATGGTCAGGCCTTCGCCGGTTCCGCAGTCGTCCGAAGTGACCACCACGTCCTGCGCGACATCGACCAGGCGGCGGGTCAGATAGCCCGAGTTCGCGGTCTTCAGCGCGGTGTCGGCCAGGCCCTTGCGTGCGCCGTGGGTGGAGATGAAGTACTGCAGGACGTTCAGTCCTTCGCGGAAGTTGGCCTTGATCGGGGTCTCGATGATCGAGCCATCCGGGCGCGCCATCAGTCCGCGCATACCGGCCAACTGGCGGATCTGCGCGGCTGAGCCACGGGCGCCGGAATCGGCCATGATGTAGACCGAGTTCATCGATTTCTGCTCGACCGTCTCGCCCTTGGCATTCTTCACCAGGTCGGTGCCGATGCCCTTCATCATCGCCTGGGCGACCTGTTCGTTGGTGCGTGACCAGATGTCGACCACTTTGTTGTAGCGCTCGCCGGAGGTGACCAGACCGGAAGCGAACTGCTCCTGGATCTCGATCACTTCTTTCTCGGCAACCGCCAGAATCACTTGCTTTTCCTTCGGGATGGTCAGGTCGTCAATGCCGATCGAGACGCCAGCGCGGGTGGCGTAGGCGAAGCCGGTGTACATCAACTGGTCGGCGAACACCACGGTGTCTTTCAGCCCGAGCAGGCGATAACAACTGTTGATCAGATTGGAGATCGATTTCTTGGTCAGGTCGCGATTGACCAGATCGAACGGCAGCCCGACCGGAAGAATCTCCGCCAGCAGTGCGCGGCCGATCGTGGTTTCGACAATGTGCCGCTTATTGCTGCGCCCGCCACCTTCGGCGATCACCACTTCATCCAGACGCACGCGCACCTTGGCATGCAGCGCAGCCGCGCGGTTCTGGTAAGCGCGATGCACTTCGTTGACGTTGGCGAACACCATGCCTTCGCCCTTGGCGTTGATCAGCTCGCGGGTCATGTAGTACAGACCGAGCACCACGTCCTGGGTCGGCACGATGATCGGCTCGCCGTTGGCCGGTGACAGGATGTTGTTCGAGCTCATCATCAGGGCGCGTGCTTCCAGCTGCGCCTCGATCGACAGGGGTACATGCACCGCCATCTGGTCGCCGTCGAAGTCGGCATTGAACGCGGTACAGACCAGCGGATGCAGCTGGATCGCCTTGCC
>JBGSKT010000268.1:0-3696 GCA_041741075.1 Lysobacterales bacterium | reverse complement strand
GGCGGCGAGTGCGGCCAGGTCCGGACGCAGGGCGCGCACGTTGGCCGCTTCGCCCAGATCGACCAGCCACCAACGCGGGCCGTTGTCGGCCACTTGCGGTTCCAGCGGTCCCAGGCGTGTCACGCCGAGAATGCCGGACAGTTCCTGGCCAACCCCGGAGAGCAGCGGCTCCAGCCGGATGGCGGGCGAGCGCACGAATACCCGGCGGACGTGGGCGTCGCCCAGCACCCGCAGCGGCAGCAGACCGGCCGCACATTCCTGTACCAGCGGCCCGGCATCGGGGTGGATGCGGCCGGTCTCGATCAGGGCGTGCGCGGTACCGACGCTGGGATGGCCGGCGAACGGTAGCTCCCGTTGCGGTGTGAAGATGCGCACCCGGTAGCTCGCCGTCGGATCGCTCGGCGGCAGCACGAACGCGGTCTCGGACAGATTGGTCCAGCGCGCGATACGCTGCATGGTTTCGTCGTCCAGGGTCAGCGCATCCAGAACCACGGCGACCGGATTGCCGAAAAACGGGCGGCGGGTGAATACATCGACCTGGAAGAAGCGGACCATGAAATATTCCTTCTGCGGGCTGTTCAGCGAGTGTGAGTGCAAAGAAGCGAACGCTCCCACCAAGACGCCAAGAGCGCCAAGGGTAGAACAGGAAGACCAAAGACAGAATCGATGGTTGTTCCGGCGTTTGCCTTACCATGTAAGTTGGCCTACACTCGACGGAGCCCAAGCAATTGAGGAAACCCCATGGCAACCTTGCTCGTCTCTTCGAAAGGACAGATTGTGCTGCCCGCCGAACTGCGGCGCCGATTGGCGCTAGGCACCGGCTCCAGGCTGGAAGTGCTCGAAACAGAGGATGGTCTGAAGTTGCGCGTCGTTCGGTTGGTTCCCAAGGCCAACGTTGCGGAATTGGTCGGCATGGTCAAGGCCCCAAAACGCGGCGTGCCGCGTCGATTACAGGATTTTGATGCCGCGTCGCTGTTGGCGAAGGCACGGTCCAGCAAGCCATGAAAGCCCTGGACAGCAACGTCCTGGCGCGATTTTTTGTTGACGACCCGGACGATGCGCAGCTGGCCAGGCAACGCCCCGCAGCGATTGTGGCCTTGTCGGATCGAGCCTTCGTTTCGGTGACCGTGCTACTGGAGTTCGAATGGGTGATGCGTGGTTTCTATGCCCTGTCACGGCGCGACATCAGCAAGGTAATGCGGGCTCTGGTCGGCATTGAACACATCACCCTTGAAGACCGCAGTGCGGTGCTGGCGGCGCTCGACGCTTTCGACCGGGGTGTTGATTTTGCGGACGCTCTGCACTTGGCTCGCAGTTCGCGCGCCACCGCATTCGCTACCTTCGACCAGCGCCTTGCCAAACGGGCGCGTGGACTCGCGCTCACGCCGCCGGTCGAATTGCTGTAGCGATCACCAATCGGCCGGTGACTTCCTTGGCGTTCTTGGCGTCTTGGCGTTCTTGGCGTTCTTGGCGCCTTGGCGAGAGTAAATGGCTTCTCTGCAACCACCAGAGTATTCCATGTGACTCCTGCGTTGGTTCCGGCTTGTCCGGCTTGGGTGCAATGGAACGGGGGAGGGGGGGGAAGACTGCGCACAGGGTGCGAATCGCGGCACCATTTGGTACGAACTTGGTACACTATCGGGCCGATAGACCTCCCCAGATCACGCATGAGCGCCTACAGCCAAAGTTCGCAACCGATTCGCCTGGAGCGTGACTGCGCCGCGGTGATGGTGCCGTCGGGCGATCTGGTCAACCTGCCGGCCGGCCAGGTCGGCTATCTGACCCAGGCACTGGGCGGCAGTTTCACCGTGTTCGTCGAGGGCAATCTGTTCCGCATCCGCAATCAGGATGCCGATGCCATCGGCCAGGAGCCGCTGCCGCTGCCGGAGTTGCCGGAGGGTGCCGGCCCGGAGCAGATCGAGCAGGCGGTGTGGGCGCAATTGCGCACCTGTTTCGATCCGGAGATTCCGATCAATATCGTCGATCTGGGCCTGGTCTACGAGTGCGAGCTCAAGCCCATCGACGGCGGCCGCTATGCGGTCGATGTAAAGATGACCCTGACCGCGCCCGGCTGTGGCATGGGCGATATTCTGGTCAGCGATGTGCGCGAGAAGCTGGAGGCGCTGTCAGCGGTGGACGCGGCTGAGGTCGAGCTGGTGTTCGACCCGCCCTGGAACCGCACCATGATGTCGGAAGTGGCCCAGCTCGAAACCGGCATGCTGTAACGCTCGACCGGGCCAGCATGCCGGTTCTGCAGTCGCCCTTCGATTTCGCGATGCGCCCAGGGTGAACGGCACAGCAAGTGGGTGCAGACAGCCGGCGGTGGTCCCGGCCTGCGTCGCGACCGGCGCGAGTCTGCTTTCCGAAATCCAGCCGCGTGGATACTCTGCCCACTGGCAGGTCACCGTGGATCAACGCATGAACAACACCGACTCCCGACCCAACCCGAGTTCCGATTCGGCGGCGCCGTTTGCCGACGTGCGCGAACGCGGCAGCGCCGACTATCTGCTGCGCACCATCCAGCAGCACCATGTGCAGCTCAGTTTCATGGCCGACACCAAGGCCAATATCATCATCACCGTGACCTCGATCGTGATGACCCTGGCGCTCGGGCGCATCAACGATCCGCTGCTGTGCTGGAGCGCGCTGATCCTGATCGTGTTCTCCCTGCTGGCCCTGCTCACCGCGATACTGGCGATCCTGCCCAAGTTCCACAGCGCCGGGGTCAGCGAATCGACTCGACCGGATGAGTTCAACCTGTTGTTCTTCGGCCACTTCATGAATGTCGACGAGGCCGCGTTCCAGCGCAAGCTGGCCACCTCGATGCAGTCCGATGGCGGCATCTACCGCTTGTTGAGCCACGACCTGTATAGCCTGGGCAGTTATCTCGGCCGGCACAAGTATCCGTTCCTGCGCATGAGTTATCGCTTCTTCCTCTCCGGCTTCGTGATTGCCGCGGTGGTGCAGATGGCGATCTTCGTGATGCAGTGGAGCCGCTAGGTGGGCTGGAAGTCGGGAGTCGGACAATTGGTGGGGGTTGTTGTGGGAGCGACGGATCGTCGCGACGGTCGCTTCGATAACCAAGTCGCGACGTTCCGTCGCTCCCACAGGGGTCGCTTCAATACCAAGTCGCGACGTTCCGTCGCTACCACAGTTTTTTGGCTCCCAAGATTGTGTTGCTTCGCCTGTAACCCCGCGGCGGTGGTGGCCGCGTTCCATCCGTCACAACTCAAGCAAGGGGATGTCGGTATGCGTGTCTGGTCTGCGTTGCTGATGATTGTGGGGCTGGGTGTTTTCTCTGGCGCGCTGGCGGCGAACTCTGAACCACCGGCGATTCCGACCGAACTCGCCGGCTGGCAGGACTGGGTGCGGCACGATCAGGACTACCGGGCCTGTCCGCTGATGGCGGGTAGCAGCGGCGACTCGGCCGATGCATTTATTTGTGCCTGGCCCGATTCGCTCGAATTTGCGGTCGCCGAGGCCGGGGCGAGTTTCAGCCAGAACTGGACCCTGTATGCCCGCGCCGCGCTGCCCTTGCCCGGCGACAGCAAGCACTGGCCGCAGGCGGTGATGGTCAATGGCAGCGCCGCGCCGGTAGTTCGGCTGCCCGGGCGCGAAACCCCGGTGATCTGGCTGGCCGCCGGCAGTTATCGGGTCAATGGCCGTTTCGACTGGGGCGAGCGCCCCGCGTCGATC
>JBGSKT010000267.1:0-1578 GCA_041741075.1 Lysobacterales bacterium | reverse complement strand
CCACGGCGCTGGCGGTACTCGCCGGGGTGTGGGACAGCCCCGACCCGGAGGCCGCCGCGCGCGCCATTTCCTGCCAATTTCCGTCACCTTGAGAGGCCCGCCATGACCACCAATCACGAATTATTCACCCGCGCCCGCGCGCTGTTGCCGGGCGGCGTCAACTCGCCGGTGCGCGCGTTCAAGTCGGTCGGCGGCGAGCCGTTTTTTGCGGTCAGAGCCGAAGGCGCCCATCTGATCGATGTCGAGGGCCGCCGCTACGTCGATTATGTCGGCTCCTGGGGTCCGATGATCCTCGGTCACGCCGATCCGGCGGTGATCGAAGCGGTGCTGCGGACTGCCCGCGACGGCCTCAGTTTCGGTACGCCCAATCCGCTCGAAGTGGCCATGGCCGAACTGCTGGTCGAGCGGGTGCCGGGTTTGGAAATGCTGCGCATGGTCAATTCCGGCACCGAGGCGACGATGTCGGCGGTGCGGCTCGCCCGGGGCGCCACCGGCCGCCGATACCTCGTCAAGTTCGAGGGCTGCTACCACGGCCATTTCGATTCTTTCCTGGTCAAGGCCGGCTCCGGCATGCTGACGCTCGGTGTGCCGGATTCGCCCGGCGTGCCGTCGGCCCTGGCCGACCTGACCCTGACCCTGCCCTACAACGATTTCGCCGCCGCCGAGCGATTGTTTGCCGAGCGCGGCCAGGACATCGCCGGGCTGATCGTCGAGCCGATCATCGGCAATGCCAACCTGATTCTGCCGCTGCCCGGTTTTCTCGCGCACTTGCGCGAGCTGTGTACACGCCACGGCGCACTGTTGATCTTCGACGAGGTGATGACCGGCTTCCGCGTTGCCCCGGCCGGCGCCCAGGGCCTGTACGGCATCCGCCCGGATCTCTCCACCTTCGGCAAGATCATCGGCGGTGGTATGCCGGTTGGCGCCTACGGCGGACGCCGCGATCTGATGCAACAGATCGCGCCGTCCGGGCCGATCTACCAGGCCGGCACCCTGAGCGGGAATCCGGTCGCCATGGCGGCCGGTCTGGCGACCCTGGGCCGGCTTGGCGAAGCCGGCTTCTACCAACGCCTGGAGGCCAGCACCCGGCGGCTATGCCAGGGTCTGGAAGCGGCCGCCCGGGCCGCCGGCATCGCCTTCCACAGCAATCATGTCTGCGGCATGTTCGGGCTGTTTTTCAGCGCGCAGCCGGTGACCACCTACGCCCAGGCGATCGCCTGCGACCGCGAGCGCTTCAAGCGTTTTTTCCACGGCATGCTGGAGCGTGGATTCTATTTCGCGCCCTCGGCGTTCGAGGCGGGTTTCCTGTCGGCGGCGCACGACGACGCAATCATCGACGCCACCATCGAGGCCGCCGCCAGCGTATTTGCCGAGTGGTGAACCAGCCGGTAGCCGCCAGGGACGGTGGGCTCGGCAGCGCGCCGTGTTCCCGGCGGCTTGCAACGGCGTCGCAGGTCGTGCCGGGACCTGGTGCCTCGGTTGTCCTGGTTCAGGGGTTTTGCTGCGGGTAGCGGTTCCGGCCACCGGCTTGCCCGTTCAAACCGCCCCGGTTTCGCCGACCGCGTCGGTGGCCGCGCT
>JBGSKT010000266.1:0-5492 GCA_041741075.1 Lysobacterales bacterium | reverse complement strand
GGGCGTCGAATGCACCGACGCCGGCTGGCCGGGGCCACCACGACTCGACTGCGTGAATGCGCTGCCCGCGCATTCGCGCGGCCGGTCATAGCGCGGCAGTACATGAAAGTGCACGTCCGGGTCGACCATCATCAGCATCAGATAGTTGATGCGCTGGTAGGCGAACAGCCGGGCCAGGGTCGCCTCGCAGGCGGCGATCACCAAACGCAACTCGCTGAATGCGGCTGGGCTCAGCGCACCAAAATGCAGCACCGGTTCACGACAGACCAAGACCAGTGCGCCGAGTGTGGCCTGGGCCGGGCGCAGCAGTACCGACCAGTGCGCATAGTCGCGAATGCCGCTGTCTGGATGGCCGAACTTGCGCAGGGTGGCGTTGCTGGTCGCGGGCGGGTCGGGAATCATGGCGGGCTATGACTCAGTCAGAGAGCGCAGGGTTGCGGGTGGCCGGCTCGGCGCCCGGCGGCCAGCGCGACACCACGGTTTCGGCCTGGGCCAGATCGTCGCGGTCGTCGACTTCGCACCAGCTCAAGCCTTCGATCGGGCAGATTGCCACGCCGCCGTCCTGGGCCAGTTCGTCGATCGCCGACAGGTACCAGCGCTTCAGGCCTTCGCCGCTCTGCATCATCGCCGAGATCTTGTTGCGGAAGCGGGCCACACCCTCACCCTGGAAGCGGATCATGCCGATCGATTCGCCGTTGACCATGGCATAGTCGAGTTTCTTGGAAACCCGGCGCAGCTGCTGGCCCTCGGCGATGATCTTCATGTCGTCTTCGTCATAGGCCGGTTTGCGGTCGCTGACCAGGGTGATCGGCAGAGCCGGGTCGGCGGCCAGCAGCCGGCGCAGGATCGCGGCCTCGAACAGAGTATCGCCATTGATCAGCACGAACGCACCATCCATTTCCCCGCGCGCGATCCAGCATGTACCCAGATTGTCGGCCACGGCATAGAACGGATTGAACAGCGTGCGCACCCTGATCGATCCGATCCGAGCGGTGATTTGCTCGACCTGATCGGAATGGAAGCCGGTGACCACCACCGCCTCGGTGATGCCGGCCAGGGCGGCCTGCTGCAATTGCCATTCGAGCAGGGAGCGGCCCGCAATCGGCAGCGTGCATTTGGGTCGATCAGCGGTCAGTGGCAACAGGCGGCTGCCCTGGCCGGCACTCAGGATGATGGCTTTCAATGGCGGGACTCGTTGGGATTGTGGCAGACGGGAACTGTGGGAGATGGGAACTGTGGGAGCGACGGCACGTCGCGACTGCCGAACTCCGCAGCAGTCGCGACCTGCAGTCGCTCCCACAGGGGCGAAGCAGCCCGACGCCCTTCACCTAAAACCTAAAACCTAAAACCTAAAACATTTCTTTCTTCAAAATCGACTCGGCCAGCTCGCGATCGGCGACCGAATCGACATCGACCGCCGCCCGCGAATGATCCAGCTCGACGAAGTCGACCCGGCAACCAGCGCGTTGCGACAGCAGCGCCATCGCCGTTGCGACCGGCAACCGACCGAGCAGATAGCGCAGCAGCGTCCACCCACCCAGGTGGCGGGCGATCCGCCACGGACGCTTGCGCAACGACTCGACCTGACGCCAGAACAGCGCGGCGTTCAGGCCCGCGCGGCTGCGCAGCAGGAACAGGTTGCTGCCGCAGTATTCGCCGTCCTGGAAACGCAGCACTGTGCGCCGGGTGCCGGGGAAGGCGGCGATCACCCGCGCATAGGGCACCAGGCCGACGATTACATCGGCGCTGGAGGCCACGGCCGCAGCCAGAAAATCCTCGACGATGGGCGCAGTGAGCAGGGCGTGATCGCCGGTGGTGACCAGGGCGGGATAGCGGTTCAAGAATTCCAGCGCGGCAACCGTGCTGGCGGCCGGCCCCGCCGCCGGTGCCAGCCAGCGGATATCGCCTGGCGCGAGCAAGCGCTGCAATTCCTTGCTGTCCGCTACGATCGCCTCGAACGGTCCGCACAGAATGCCCTGATCGAGCGATGGACTCGCACGCAGGGCGGCGAACACACGCGCCAACGCGGTCTGGCCGGCTACCGGCACCAGCACCCCGGCAGCTACCCGCATGGCTTGGGTGAGCGGACTGCCGCCGGGCCGTTCCCCGGCCAGTACGACAAATGGCAATGCTGGGGATAAAGCGGCGCTCCGCTTGCTCATGTGCTCGTTCCCGGAAGCTCACGATCGTACATGCGATAACGTTTGCTGATCCGGCCACCCAGGGCCTCGATGATGCCGCGCATGCCGGCGTTGTCTTCGAGAATCCAGGACAGTTCGGCGCGCTGGACGCCCCGGCGTGTGGTCGGCCCCAGGCCGTACTTGATCATGGCGTAGGCCAGCGTCGGCCCGAGCCGGGTGTGGTGGTACTGACGGCGCACGCCCATCAACGAGACCCGCACGGTTTTCGGCAGGCGTAGCTTGAGCCGCCACAGCAGCCGGGCCCAGCCGAACGGCAGCAGGCGGCCGTTGAGGTCGGCGATCGCCTCATTGAGGTTGGGCATCACCGCCATGAACGCGACCGGTCGCCCGGCGATTTCGGCAATCTGGATGAAGTCGGGCGGTAGCAGCATCAGCATTTCCTTACCGACCAGCTGGAACTCGGCCTCGGTAAACGGCACGAAACTCCAGTTTTCCGACCAGGCGTCGTTGAACAGTTCGCGCAGCACTTCGAGCTCGGCCTGGCGCCGGCGCGGGTCGAAACTGCGCACGCTGATCTGGTCGCGGTAGCGCTTCAGCATCGCCTCCAACGGCGCCGGCGACAGGAAGGGCAGGTCGACCAGATAGGCGAGCAGGTCCTTTACCCCGACATAACCCAGGGCCTGCACGCGCTCGGCGTAGTACGGCCGGGCATGGCCCATCATCAGATACGGTGGCGAGTCGAAACCCGAAACCAGCAATCCGGATTCCTGGTTGATGTTGAGTGAAAACGGCCCGCGCACCCGGCGCATGCCGCGCTCGCCCAGCCAGCACTCGGCGGCGTCGAACAGCGCGGCGAAAACCTCGGCATCGTCGATCGCATCGAGGAAGCCGAAAAAGCCGGTGGCGTCCTGGTAGCGCTCGATGTGCAGGCGGTCGATCTGCGCGCTGATCCGACCGACCGCGCGGCCATCGCGATAGGCAACGAACAACTGCCACTCGGCGTGCGCCGAGAACGGTTGCGCGGCCGCCAGCGCCTGCCTGCGTTCCATGCGCAGCGGCGGTACCCAGTGCGGGTCTTCGGCGTAGATCGACCAGGGCAGTTCGATGAAATCGTTACGGCTGCGGCGGTCGTTGACCGGCAGTACCTGGAGCACATTGGTGTGGGTCTGGCGCATGGTCTCCGATGACTCCGTGGTTGCCGCCGGCCCCAGGTCCAGACGCGCCGGATTCGCCAATGAAAAAGCCGGGACTGGGCCCCGGCTCGTTCGTTCAGAAGTGTGTCGCCGGCCTAATTTGCGGCCATTTCGAAACCGATCTTGTTCATCCCGATGTTCTTGGCCGAACCCATCACGTCGGCCAGGATCTGGTATTCGGTGGCCGGGTCGGCCTTGATCTGCAACATCGCCTGGGTTTCCTTCTTGGCCTCCAGACTCAGCTCCAGCTCGAACATGTCCTGGGTCATCGGGCGGTTGTTCCAGAACAATTGACCACTCGGGTTGATCGTCAATTCGATCGGCGGCGGTGGCGGCTCGGGCGGCGTCACTGTCGATTTTTGCGGCAGGTCGATCATGATCCGCTGGGTCAACGCTGGCACCGTGATCATGAAGATGATCAACAGCACCAGCATTACGTCGACCAGCGGGGTGACGTTCATGTCCACCATCGGGCCGGTATTGCCACCTGTAGAGAATGCCATGTCGGTCGTTCCTGTTACTTTTCCGGGGTGGTGATGAAGCCGATCTTCTTCATGCCGGCGTCCTTGGACACGCCCATCACTTCCTGCAGCAGGCGGTACTGGGTGGTCTTGTCGGCACGGATCTCAAGCAGCGGCTGCGGCTCGCGGCGGGCCTCGATGCGTAGCTGCCGGAGCAGGCCGTCTTTGCTGATCGGTTCGTCGTTCCAGTACAGCGCGCCGCTGGCCTGCACCGCCAGGCTGATCGGCGCCGGAAGTTTTTCTTCCGGCACCGTCATGGTCTTGTCGGGCAGGGTGATCTTGATCTTGTGCGACAGCAGGGGCGTAGTGATCATGAAAATGATCAGCAGCACCAGCATCACGTCGACCAGCGGCGTGACATTGATTTCGGCCTTGATGCCATCGCCGCCACCGGTTGAGAAAGACATGAGCGTGTACTCCCTGGGCCGAGGCGATTACTTTTTGCCCTTGCCCGGGCTCATGCCTTCGACCCGGGAGCCGGTGGCGAAGAAGTCGTGCAGGTCGTGCGCAAACTCGTCGAAGCGGGTGTTGATCTTGCGGTTCGAGCGGGTGAAGCCGTTGTAGGCCAGCACCGCCGGAATCGCCACGCCCAGACCGAAGGCGGTCATGATCAACGCCTCGCCGACCGGGCCGGCAACGGCACCGATCGAGGACTCACCGGAGGCACCGATGCGGATCAGCGCGTGGTAGATGCCCCACACGGTGCCGAGCAGGCCGACGAAGGGCGCGGTGGAACCGGTGGTGGCGAGCCAGGTCAGGCCGTTTTCCAGCCGTGAGCTCTCGCGTGCCACGGCCTGGCGTAGGGCGCGGTCGATGAACTCGGAACGGTTCAGGGCTTCGACCAGGCGCGATCCCTCATTGCGCTGATGGTGGGCGGCGGCCCCGGCACAGTCCAGCGCCAGCTTGGAAAATGGCTCGCTGGCCGGCTGCTCTTCCATGTAACGCACCGCATCGGCGGCCGACGGGGTTTCCCAGAAGGTCGCGATGATCCGCTCCATGCGGCTGGTGATGCGGAAGTTCTGCAGACCGTTGATGACGATGTAGATCCAGCTGCCGACCGACATCACCACCAGGGTGATCAGTACCAGCCAGCCGAGATTGTCGAGGTTGGCCGCGAGATGGGCAAAATCCATCTGTTGCAGCGCGGCAGCGTTGGCGTCCGCTCCCCCGACCGCGAGGTTTTCGGTGCCGGGCGGTTGCGCGGCGCTGGTGGCCGCCGTGCTGGCCGCGTCGGTCGCAACTGCGTCTGCCGGAGCGGGAATTCCTGCGTCGGCAGGCGGAGTCGAAGTCTGGTCTTGAAGCATGGCTATACCTTTCGCTTAGCGGGAACGGGATGGGGTTTACAGCGTGAATTTGATCGGAACCAACACTCGCCCCGCAATTGCGCGTCCATCGCGAATTTCGGGGTTGAACTTCCAGGACCTGGCGGCCCGTATGGCTTCCTGGTCCAGCTCGCGGTAACGACTGGATTTCTGCACCTGGATGTCGGTCGGGTTGCCCTGGGCATCGACCGTGATGATCAGCACCACCTCGCCTTCCAGACGGCGCCGCAGGGCGGCCGGTGGATAGCGTGGCGGGCGCATTCTACGCCAGCTCGGATCCTCGCTGGCGGAACGGTCGGCAGGCAAGGCCGGGCG
>JBGSKT010000265.1:0-8629 GCA_041741075.1 Lysobacterales bacterium | reverse complement strand
TCCCGGCCACGCGCGCAGGATCCGGGCCGCCCTGGCCGACAGCGACGACGAAAGCATGCGCGATACCGTGCACCGGCTGCGCTCGGCGCTGGGTTTCTGTGGTGGTGCGGAACTGCTGGAACGGCTGTCTGCGCTGCCGGCCGGTGTGCCGGACCCGGAGCAGTTGGCACCGGTCTGGACCGCCTTCGAGCGCCTGTCGCGGGCATTGCCGCGGGCCGCGCGCCTGCCCGAAGAATAATCGCCAAGCGGGCTCGATGCCGAGCGGTCAGCGGTCCGCGTCAATCGATCGCATGGATGACCCGACCGGCCCGCGCAGCACCCGCCAGGCGTCCAGATCACGGCCGCCCAGATGATGCCGGATCACGCTGCGCATGACCCGCCGCAGCCCAGCCAACTGCGCCGGTGCCGGCGCCCGGTCGGCACGCAGGTCGAGCAGAGCCGCGCCCGGACAGCCATCCCTCCCGGTACCTGACGGCAATCGCCGCGGTCCGTGTTCCGGGTCGTACAGATATTCGGCCGCGGGATCGAGCGGCAGCCCACTGTCCGGCTCCAAGCCGAGCTCCAGTCCATAGCCCATGGCCGCCAGCAGATCCCGCTCGAAGCGCCGCAGTGCCCAGGCCAGACCGGGCCGATCGGGCCCGGCCGCGAGCTCGCTCAGCAGGGCGGCATAGCGCACGAAGACCGGCGGGTGCGGATCGTGGCGTTCGGTCAGCCGCATCAGCAATTCGTTGACATAAAGCCCGGCCGCCAGCGCTTCGCCGCGCAACCGGGGCGGCTGCCCCTGCACATCGACATCGGTCAGCAAAGGCAATTCGCCCTGTCCTTGCAGGCGCAATGACAGACACTGGAACGGATCCAGGGCGCCGCGCGGAAAGCGCGGACGCACGCTGCGCACGCCGCGCGCGATCGCGCCCAGCCGCCCGTGCTCGCGGGTGAACAGTTCGACGATGACACTGGTCTCCCGGTATGGCCGGGAATGCAGCACGAACGCGGGTTCGGCTTCGATGCGCATGACGCGGCCGGGTCAGGAGGCGTCCAGGCCAAAGCGCTTCAGCGCGCGCTCGTCGTCGGTCCAGTTCTCGCGCACCTTGACCCAGGTCTCGACGTGAACCTTGCAACCAAACAAATGCTCCAGCGACTGCCGGGCGCGGGTGCCGATGGTCTTGAGTTTTTCACCGCCCTTGCCGATCACGATGCCCTTCTGGCCCTCGCGTTCGACCCAGATGATCGCCCCGAGCCGCAGCAGGTTGCCGACCCGTTCGAAATGTTCGATCTCGACCGTGGTCGCGAATGGCAGCTCGTCGTGCAACAGGCGCACGACCTGTTCGCGCACGTGTTCGGCGGCCAGAAAACGCTCGCTGCGGTCGGTCACCTCGTCGGCGTCGAAACGGGGCGGCCCCGGCGGCGCCAGGGACAACAGTTGACCGCGCAACTGTTCGATGCCCTTCTCGCGCAGGGCCGATACCGGCACCAGGGCGAGCGGCTGATAGCGCCGCTCGATATCGGCCAGTTCCGGCAGCAGTTTGCTCTTGTCGGCGATCCGGTCGATCTTGTTCAACACGATCACCAGCGGCTTGCCCAGGGTCAGCAACCAGGCACCGATGCGGATGTCCTCGTCGGTTTCATTGCCGGCCTCGCGCACCCACAACACCAGATCCCCCTCGTCCACGGCGGCTCTGGCGGTGCGGTTCAGCATCCGGTTGATGGCTTTCTGCTGCTGTTCATGGATACCCGGGGTATCGATGAACGCCAGCTGCCCACGCTCGCCGGTGTAGACCCCGAGCATGCGGTGCCGGGTGGTCTGCGGTTTGGGCGCGGTGATGCACAGTCGGTAGCCGATCAGGGCATTGAGCAGCGTGGACTTGCCCACGTTCGGACGACCGGCAACGGCGACCATGGCAAAGCGCGAATCGGTGGGGCTGCTCATTGGAACTCTTCAAAACCTCGGATGGCTGGATTCCCTTGCCGCAGGATGGTGGTCAAACCCTTGCAGCGCAAGATTGCGCCCGCCAGGGTAACAACGTACAGCGACTGATCGGGCGGCGTCGCCAGTGTCGCAGTAGCTGCGCTCATCAGCGGCTGCCGGCGCCATCAGACCGGGCTTCGGCCGCTTCCAGCTTGACGAGTATCGCCTCTGCGGCGCGGGTCTCGGCCAGCTTGCGGCTACCCCCGGTCGCCTCGGCGGTCGCTGAACGCGCAGCCACGGTACAGCGAATGGTGAACTCGCGGGCATGTTCCGGTCCGCTGCTGTCTTGCAACTGGTATTCGGGCAAACCGAGGCCACGCGCCTGCAACCACTCCTGCAGGCGGGTCTTGCCGTCCTTGCTGAATTGTTCCGGGCCGATCGAGTCGAGCATGCTCACGAACCAGCCACGCACCCGCTCGCGCATCGCCAGCCAGCCCTGGTCGAGGTAATAGGCGGCGACCAGTGCTTCCAGCGCATCGGCCAGGATCGAATCGCGGCGCTGCCCGCCGCTTTTCATCTCGCCCGGCCCCAAATGCAGTCGCTCACCCAGACCGAGCTGTCGCGCCAGCGTCGCGAGCGCGGCCTCGCGCACCAGGCTCGCGCGCATCCGTGTCATCGCTCCTTCGTCCGCCTTCGGGAAACGCTCGTACAGCAGCTCGGCGGCAATCAGATTGACCAGGGCGTCGCCCAGGAACTCCAGTCGCTCGTTATTGCGGACGTCGGCGCTGCGGTGGGTCAGCGCTTGGGCATACAGGCCGTGGCTGGGTATCGGCGTATTCATCGGCAGACCACTGCGGCCAGGCAAGTGAGCATCGACCGTAGCGGCACGAAGCCGACGCCACCAGCTGCGGCGCCGGGCCCCGGGCGAAGCTCCGGCCCGAGCGGACCGATGGCGGCGCGCACCCGCGAGACCCGCGGCATGGTCAGGGATTCGAGCCTTGCCTTACTGATTGAAATTGCCGCCCTTGGTCAGATCGATGGTCTTGTCGAAGGTGGCCACGAAGTCGAGGTTGTAGAACAGGTCCTCGCGCACTTCATAATAGGCGCGCAGGGTGGTGATGCCGCCCTTGCGCTTGATCTCGAAACTGCGGGCGTTGACGTGGTTTTCGTCCACGTAATTGATGTACATGCGCTTGTCCAGGGCGCCCTGAATCTCGCGCGGCGACCAGGTCGCCGAACCCGGCTCGTTGGCCACCCCTTTCATGGCGGTGACCACGTTGTAATACTCAAGGTAGGCCGGCCCGATCTTCATTATCAGAAAGGCGAAGAATCCGGCGAGCGACAACACGATGACGAGCCCGATCAGGGTAATGCCGCGCTGGTAACGAGAGTGACGCATATCACTTTCCTCCGTTGATGACCGTGCCAATCCGATTCCAGCCGAAGCCGCCGCAGACGAAATCCCAGTGCATCCAGATGAAGAAGGCGCGTCCGACCAGATTTTTCTCCGGCACCATACCCCAAAACCGGCTGTCTTTGCTGTTGTCGCGGTTGTCGCCCATCACAAAATACTCGTTCTCGCCCACGCTCCAGCGATTGCCCCGCCACTGCGGGAAGACCGCGCCCGGGCGCTGCAGAGTTTGGTGCTCGCGGCCCGGCAATTGCTCAAGCCACTGCGGCCACTGTTCCGGGCGCTGGCAATTTTCGGCGACCGGATAGCTGCCATCACTCTGGCGGGCTGCCGCCGTACCATTGATGTAGACGGTGTTGTCGATGAATTCGATGGTGTCACCGGGCACACCGATGACTCGTTTGATGTAGTCGACCCCGGCTTCCGGGTCGTTCGGACCCTCCCCTGGGTACTTGAACACGACCACATCGCCGCGGCGTGGATGCCCGATCCCGATCAGGGTATTGTTCAATACCGGCAGGCGCAGACCGTAGGCGAACTTGTTGACCAGGATGAAGTCACCGGTGAGCAGAGTCGGCATCATCGAGCTGGACGGGATGCGGAACGGCTCCGCGACGAAGGAGCGAATCAGCAACACGAACAACAGCACCGGGAAGAACGAACGGCAGTATTCGACCAGCATCGGTTCGTTGGCATTGGCGCCGCTTCTGGCGCGCCGCGCCTTGGCGAACAGCCAGTGATCCAGTCCGTAAACGACGCCGGTCACCGCGGTCAGTACGACCAGGATCAATGCGAAATCAAGTCTGATATGTTCCATGGTTCTCCGCCCTGATTCTGGGCACGCGGCCTATTTGGATTCGGTTTGCAAGATGGCCAGGAAGGCTTCCTGCGGGATGTCGACACGACCGACCTGCTTCATCCGCTTCTTGCCTTCCTTCTGCTTGTCGAGCAGCTTGCGCTTGCGCGACACGTCGCCGCCATAGCACTTGGCCAGCACGTTCTTGCGCATCGCCTTGACCGACGACCGGGCGATGATCTGGGCGCCGATGGCGGCCTGAATCGCGACATCGAACATCTGCCGCGGAATCAGCTCGCGCATCTTCTCGCAGACCAGGCGACCACGGCGGTCGGCCTGGGTACGGTGCACGATGGTCGATAGTGCGTCCACCTTGTCGCCATTGATCAACACATCGAGCAGGACGAAATTGCCGACGTCGAAGCGCAGGAAGTGATAGTCCAGCGAGGCGTAGCCACGGCTCGCCGATTTGAGCCGGTCGAAGAAATCGAGGACGACTTCGGCGAGCGGCATTTCATAGACGATCTGCACCTGGCTGCCCAGGTAGTTGATGGTCAGCTGCACGCCGCGCTTTTCCTCGCACAGTTTGATCACGTTGCCGACGTAGTCGGGCGGGGTCAGGATGCTGGCGTGGATGATCGGCTCGCGGATCTGTTCGACCTGGTTCGATGGCGGCAGTTTCGCCGGGTTGTCCAGATCGATGATGGTCCCGTCGGTCTTCAGTACCTGGTAGACCACGGTCGGCGCGGTGGTGATCAGGTCGATATCGTATTCGCGTTCGAGCCGCTCCTGGACGATCTCCATGTGCAGCATGCCGAGAAAGCCGCAGCGGAAGCCGAAACCCAGCGCGCTCGAGCTCTCCGGCTCGAAATACAGGGAAGAGTCGTTGAGGGTGAGCTTGTCCAGCGCCTCGCGCATCGCCGGGTAGTCATCGGCCTGGCTCGGAAACAGGCCGGCAAACACGCGCGGCTGGATCTTCTGGAAGCCAGGCAGGGCCTTTGCTGCCGGGCGCTCGGTGTGGGTCAGGGTATCGCCGACCGGCGCGCCATTCACTTCCTTGATCGATGCGCAGACGAACCCGACTTCGCCCGGCCCGAGCCGTTCCAGGCGCTTGCGTTTGGGGGTGAAAATACCCACCTGATCGACTTCGTGACTGCGCCCGGTGCTCATCACCAAGATCCGGTCGCGCGGCTTGATCTCACCCTGCATGACCCGCACCAGCGAGACCACGCCGAGATAATTGTCGAACCAGGAATCGATGATCAACGCCTGCAGTTCCTTGCACTCGCCGGGTTGCGGCGGCGGAATCCGGGTGACGATCGCTTCCAGCACTTCGCGCACGTTGAGGCCGGTCTTGGCGCTGACCTCGAGTGCATCGGTAGCGTCGATGCCGATCACCGCCTCGATTTCTTTCTTGACCTTTTCCGTATCCGCCGTGGGCAGGTCGATCTTGTTCAGCACCGGCACCACTTCCAGGCCCTGTTCCACTGCCGTATAGCAGTTGGCGACGCTCTGCGCTTCGACCCCCTGGGCGGCATCGACCACCAGCAGGGCGCCCTCGCAGGCCGCCAGCGAACGCGATACCTCATAGGAAAAGTCGACGTGCCCCGGGGTATCGATGAAGTTCAGCGAATACACCTCGCCGTCCCGGGCGCGGAACGGCAGCGAGACGCACTGCGCCTTGATGGTGATGCCGCGCTCGCGTTCGATCGGATTGGAATCGAGCACCTGTTCTTCCATTTCGCGATCGGCCAGTCCGCCACAGATCTGGATAAACCGGTCGGCAAGGGTCGACTTGCCGTGATCGATATGGGCGATGATGGAAAAATTCCGGATGCGCTTCATGCCAACGGAAACCCCGGCCTGACGGCCGGGGTGCCTGTGCTCAGATAGGATTATCCATTATGACATGAAGCGGACCGGCGCACCGCTGCTCACTTCGCCGGCGTCGGGGTAAGGGTGACGAAACGATTGCCACCATTACTGCGGATCAGCAGCATGACCGGCTTGCCCTTGGCCACTTTTGCGGCCGCGGCCTTGACCTGGGCAACACTGGCGACCCGCGTCGGCCCGACCATCAACAAGAGGTCACCCGGCCGAACACCGGCGCTGCGGGCTTCACTACCGACCACGTTCTCGATCAGCACACCCTCATCCGCTTCAAGTTCCGCCTGCCCACGCTGTTCCGCGCTGAGATCACTGAGTACCAGGCCGAGCACATCGCCGCGGGCTGCGCCAACGCTCGGGCCGGTGTTGCCGGCCGAAAGGTCCGCTGGCAGCTCGCCGACCACCAGCGGCACCGAGATTTCCTTGCCGGCACGGAACACCCCGAGCGTCACCCGGGTGCCGGGCGCGGTCGCGCCGACCAGGGGCGGCAGATCACCCGAGCGTTCCACAGCCAGATCGTTGAAGCGCAGGATCACGTCCTGCACCTTGAGTCCCGCTTTCTCGGCCGGCGTACCCTTGTTCACTTGCGCGACCAGGGCGCCTGCCACCCGCGGCAGGCCGAGCGCCCGGGCATCGTCGCCACCGACTTCCTGCAGGCTGACCCCGAGATAGCCGCGGGAAACCCGGCCCTTGCTCTTCAGTTGCTGCACCACCCGGTTGGCGTAATCCATCGGGATCGCGAAGCTGACCCCGATCGAGCCGCCGGTGTTGGAGAAAATCTGTGAATTGATGCCGACCACTTCACCGGCCAGGTTGAGCAGCGGCCCGCCGGAATTGCCGCGGTTGATCGCGGCGTCATTCTGGATGAACGGCACGTAGCGCTGGTTGTCGCCGAGGTTGCGGCCGATCGCGCTGACAATTCCGGCAGTGACCGAAAAATCCATTCCGAATGGCGATCCGATCGCCACCACCCATTGACCGGGTTTGAGCTTGCTGGAATCGCCGATACGCACACTCGGCAGGCCGCTCGCTTCCAGCTTGAGCAGGGCGACATCGCTCTGCTCATCGCTACCGATGACGCTGGCCTTGAACTCGCGGCGATCCTTGAGTTCGACCATGATCTCGTCGGCGTCGGCGATCACATGGTGATTGGTCATCACGTAGCCGTCGCTGGAAATGATGAACCCGGAGCCGAGCGAACGCTGCTCCCGGTCCTGCTGCGGGAATTGCCGTGGATCGCCGAAAAAGCGCCGGAAGATTTCCGGCATTTCCTGATCGGGAACGCCCCGCTGATCAACCTGGCCACCCCCGCCCTTGCGCACATTGATCCGGACCACCGCAGGCGCGTTCTGCTCGACGATGCCGGTGAAGTCGGGCAGTGACTGCGACCATGCCGGGTTGGCAAGAATCAGGGTGACGAACAGGCCGGTAAACCAGAACGACAGTCGCTTGACAAGCATGGTTGAGTACTCCTGAGCAAAGTTGGACCGATTGGCCCTAACCGGGCCGGTTTCAATTAATGGGCACCACAGGAAAACAAAGAACTGCCGTGCTGATCACGCTATCCAACGCGCCGCAGACAACCAGTGCGATGCCCGGAATGACCGGCCGCTGCGCATTCGCACCGGGCACAATTTCGGCCGCAGACCATGCACCGCAAACCCCGGTCTGCAGCACTGCGGTAAAACCGATCCATCGACGGCGGAAAGCGCGTCTTCCTGCGGTCGGCACCGCTGCGCTCCCGGCCCGAACAGATCCCGCGTTGATTGCGCCGCCAGCCAGAACCCGCGACGCCAGGCGCTAATGCGACGATGTGGCAATGGTCAGATCCACCCAGCGTCGGGCAGCATCCGGCGGAATCGCGCCGACCGCCAGTACCCGCACTGCACCGTCCTGGCGACCGTACAACTGCACGGCCCCGCGGCGCGACGAAAATGTTCCGGCCGGCACGCCGCTGCGGCTTTCCAGGTAAACCGAGACCGTCGCCAGACCATCGCTGAACACGCGCTGCTCCAGACCACGTACCGGGTCCAGGCGCCGGCCGATCAGCACGAATCCGGGCAGACTGGCCAGCGCCTCGACCGTCTCCGCGTTCGGCTGCGCCGTGCGCCCCGAACTGTCGCTGTCGGCATCAAAGGCGAGTTGCGCAAACATCACTTGTTCCAGCAATTGCCGCCGTGGTCCGATCAAGGCTGCACCCAACAGCACGCCGCTGTCCTGATCGATCCACAGACGCTGGCCGTAGCGGTTGCCGTCCTGTGGTTCGGCCTCGATCAGCTGTGCGTTGAACCCGGCGACATGGTCACTTCCGATCAAGGCGATCCGATAGGACGCGGCAATCCGCAAAGGATCCATGCCGCCTTTGCGCGCGACCATCGCCGGCCAGCTGATCGGCGCCAGCCTGGGCACCAGCGAGCGCACTTCGGCACCGTCGAGCAGTAGCTCCCGACGTTCGCCACTCAGGCTGGTGAAGCGCTGGTACGGCTCGTTACCGGGGCGGTTGACGATACGGACCTGGTCGACCCGGCCATCATGCACATACACCACGATGCCCTCGTAGCCGCGCTGCCATTGGGCCGCCTGCATGCGCTGCAGCCAGGCGACCGGCTCCTCGGCGCCCGCGGCAGCG
>JBGSKT010000264.1:0-8418 GCA_041741075.1 Lysobacterales bacterium | reverse complement strand
CGCATCGACCCGCGCCTCGGGCACGCCGGCGGCGGCGCCGTCGCGGAACAATTCGCGGCCATTGTGGCCGAGCGAGAACCCCACTTCCGGCCGCGCCAGCGCGATCGCGCGCAGCATTTCCTCGATGTGGCCGAGCTCGGTGCGCTCGACTCGCAGAAACTTGCGTCGCGCCGGCACATTGAAAAACAGCTCGTGCACCTCGACCGTGGTGCCGAACGGGTGCTGGGCAGGCGTCACCGTGGACAGCGCGCCGTTATCCGCTTCGATATGGTAGCCGTGCCCGGCGTCCGGCTGGCGCGTGCTCAGCGTAAGTCTCGCCACCGAGGCGATGCTAGGCAGCGCCTCGCCACGGAAGCCCAGGCTGCGCACCCGCTCCAGATCATCGAGCGAGGCAATCTTGCTGGTCGCGTGCCGGGTCAGCGCCAGCGCCAGATCATCCGGGTGGATGCCGCCGCCGTTGTCGCGCACGCGGATGCGCTTGACGCCGCCGGCCTCGAGCTCGATGTCGATGCGGGTGGCGCCGGCATCCAGTGCGTTCTCGACCAGCTCCTTGACCACCGACGCCGGCCGCTCGATCACCTCGCCGGCGGCGATCTGGTTGATCAGGTTTTCAGGAAGCGGCTGGATGCGCATGCGGTTCAGAAGACGGAGGACGGCGGACGGAAGACGGAGGACAGACGTAGGGTGGATAAGCGCAGCGCATCCACCACCGTCCGCCAGCGTACTCTCGCCAAGACGCCAAGACGCCAAGACGCCAAGGAAAGGCGTAAAGGGCGACCGCGGCGAAATCGATATGCGGGACGTTGACGTTGCAACCAGCCCGAATGAACACAACATTTCTCGAACTCTCGATTGCTTCCACCACGAGGCCACGGGCATCCTTGGCGTTCTTGGCGTCTTGGCGAGAGCACCGCACAATGTCGACCGGTGGTGGATGCGCTGCGCTTATCCACCCTACCTTATCCACCCCGCAATCAACGCAGCCGCGCGTTGATTTTGTCCAGGGCGGCGGTGCCCGGGCAAAGCTCGGCGGCATGCAGTGCGTTGAGCGGGGTCGGGATGGTGTTCAGGTGCTGGTGCAGGTCGTGGGCATGTTCTTCTGCATAGAGCAGGCCGGTCACCACTTCGCCGCGGGCGTGGTGGCTGGCGACCAGGTTGATCGCGCCGACCCGATCGTGGATGTCGTAGTCGCGGCGCAACTTGCGCAGCAGCACGACACTGCCGTCGTGCAGTTCGACGTGCAATGCCTCGCCGGGCGCGTAATCGACGCTGATTTCCTGGCGGCCTTCGATGAAGTCGATGCGGTTGACCGCTTCGTTATGGGCGCGCACGTAGTCGTAGCTCTTGGTGCTGCCGGCGTGGTTGTTGAACGCCACGCACGGGCTGACCACGTCGATGAAGGCGGCGCCGGGATGGGCGATCGCGGCCTTGATCAGCGGCACCAACTGCGCCTTGTCGCCGGAGAATCCGCGCGCCACGAAGCTCGCGCCCATCTGCAGCGCGAGCCCGATCATGTCGATCGGAGTATCGCTGTTGACCACGCCCTTCTTGGATTTGGAGCCCTGGTCGGCGGTCGCCGAGAACTGGCCCTTGGTCAGCCCGTAGACGCCGTTGTTCTCGACGATATAGGTCATGTTGACGCCGCGGCGCATGACGTGGGCGAACTGGCCGATGCCGATCGAGGCGGAATCGCCGTCGCCGGATACGCCGAGATAGAGCAGGCTGCGGTTAGCCAGGTTGGCCCCGGTCAGCACCGAGGGCATGCGCCCGTGCACGGTATTGAAACCGTGCGAATTGCCAAGAAAATAATCCGGGGTTTTCGAGCTGCAGCCGATGCCGGACAGTTTGGCCACCCGATGCGGTTCGATGTTCATCTCGAAGCAGGCCTGGATGATCGCCGCCGAGATCGAATCGTGGCCGCAGCCGGCACACAGGGTCGAGACCCGGCCTTCATAGTCGCGGCGCGTGTAGCAGACCTTGTTCTGGGTCAGGCTCGGGTGGTGCAGTTTGGGTTTGGCGAGGTAGGTCATCGGATGCACTCCTGGGCACCGGCCACTTGGGCCACGCGCTCGTCACTGGCGGCGATGCGCTCGGCGATCGCGGCGCTGATAAAGCGCGCGGTGATCGGCGTACCGTCGAAATGGCGTACCGCGATCAGGCGGGCCGGGTCGATCGCGAGTTCGTTGATCAGCAGGCTCTGCATCTGGCCGTCGCGGTTTTGTTCGACCACGAACACGGCCGCATGGGCGGCAATGAATTCAGCAACCGAATCCGGGAACGGGAACGCGCGCAGGCGCAGGGCATCGAGGTGCATGCCACCGCGTTCGAGCACGTCCAGTGCCTCGGCCATGGCCGGGCTGGTCGAGCCGAAATAGATCACCCCGAGCCGCGCCGGCAAAGGTGCCGTGCGCAACACCGGCTGCGGCACCAGAGCCTTGGCGGTGTCGAATTTGCGCAGCAGCCGCTCGACGTTGTACAGATAGTCTGGGCCTTCCTCGGAATAGCGCGCGTAGGCGTTCTTGGTGGTGCCGCGGGTGAAGAAGCTGCCCTTGCTGGCATGGGTGCCGGGCCAGGTGCGGTACGGGATGCCGTCGCCATCGACATCCAGATAGCGACCGAACTCGCGGCCGGCATCCAGATCGGCCGCGGTCATCACCTTGCCGCGATCGTAGGCTTTGCTTTCGTCCCAGGCGAACGGGCGGCACAGCCGCTGGTTCATGCCGATGTCGAGATCGGTCAGCACAAACACCGGGGTCTGCAATCGGTCGGCCAGGTCCAGCGCCTGGGCCGATTGCTCGAAACATTCGTAGGGGTCTTCCGGGAACAGCAACACGTGCTTGGTGTCGCCGTGTGAGGCGTAGGCCGAACTCAGGATATCGGCCTGTTGGGTGCGCGTTGGCATACCGGTTGAGGGACCGCCGCGCTGCACGTTGATCACGGTGACCGGAATCTCGGCCATGTAGGCGAGCCCAAGAAACTCGGTCATCAGCGAGACGCCGGGGCCGGAGGTGGCGGTAAAGGCGCGGGCGCCGTTCCAGCCGGCGCCGACGACCATGCCGATCGAGGCGATTTCGTCTTCGGCCTGCACGATCGCGAAGCGGTTCTGGCCGGTCTGCGGATCGACCCGCAGTTTCTGGCAATAGCTTTGGAAGGCTTCGGCCACCGAGGACGATGGCGTGATCGGATACCAGGCGCAGACGGTGGCACCGCCATAGACGCAGCCCAGTGCGGCGGCGCTGTTGCCGTCGACGAAGATCGAATCACCGACGCGATCGGCAGCCTGCACCCTGAGCCCGATTACCGGCAGTTCGCGCTCGGCGTGTTGGCGGCCGAGCTGCAGCGCCTGATGGTTCGCCTCCAGCAGCTTCTCCTTGCCCTTGAACTGTTCGGTGAACAGGGTGGTAAATACCGCAGGGTCGATACCCAGCAAATGCGACAGCGCACCGACATAGACGATGTTCTTGAACAATTGACGCTGGCGCGGATCACTGTAGACGCTGTTGCAGATCGCGGTCAGCGGCAGCCCGAGCACGCTGACATCGGGCCGGAACCGCGACGCCGGCAACGGTTTGCTGTTGTCGTAGAACAGATAACCGCCGGGGGTGATCTCGGCGACATCCTGCGCCCAGGTCTGCGGGTTCATCGCCACCATCAGATCGACACCGCCGCGGCGGCCGTTATAGCCGGCCTCGGAAATGCGCACCTCGTACCAGGTCGGCAGCCCCTGGATGTTGGATGGAAAGATGTTGCGTGGGCTGACCGGCACCCCCATGCGCAGGATCGACTTGGCGAACAGCTCATTGGCCGAAGCCGAACCGGAGCCGTTGACGTTGGCGAACTTGATCACGAAATCATTGACCGCCTGCAGGGCCGGCACCGCTGCTTCCCGAAGCTGTGCGTTCATGCGGCGCTCCTCAAGGTCGGCTGGTCGCCCCGATCGGCGCCGGCGTGGGCCATGTGCAACAGGAATTTCTGCATGTCCCAGGCCCCGGTCGGGCAACGCTCGGCGCACAGGCCGCAGTGCAGGCAGACGTCTTCGTCCTTGACCATCACCCGCTCGGTCTTGAGCGGCGCCGAAACATACAGATCCTGCAACAGATTCATCGCCGGCGCGGTCAGGCGCTGACGCAGATCGGCGGCTTCGCCATTGACCGTGAAGCTGATGCAATCCATCGGGCAGATATCGACGCAGGCGTCGCATTCGATGCAGACTTCCTTGCTGAACACGGTTTGCACGTCGCAATTGAGGCAGCGCGAGGCCTCCTTGCAGGCGGTCTGGAAATCGAAACCGAGCTCGACTTCGGTGCTGATCGAAGACAGCGTCTGTTCCGGCGGCGCCCACGGCACCGCGTAGCGCTCATCGCGGGCGATTTCGTTGTCGTAGATCCACTCGTGGATGCCCATTTTCTGCGAGGTCAGATTGACCATCGGCGGCAGCCGCTGGTCGAGCGCGCGCCCGCTCAGGTACTTGTCGATCGAGATTGCCGCCTCGTGCCCGTGCGCCACCGCCCAGATGATGTTCTTCGGGCCGAACGCGGCGTCGCCGCCGAAAAACACCTTGGGCAGGGTCGATTGCAGCGAGACCGGATCCAGCACCGGCAGACCCCAGCGGTCGAAATCCAGCCCAAGATCGCGCTCGATCCAGGGAAAGGAATTTTCCTGACCGACCGCGACCAGCACATCATCGCAAGGCACCAGGCTGTCCGGCTCGCCGGTCGGCAGCAACTGCCGGCGGCCATCGATATCGATTTCGGCGCGGACGTGTTCGAAGCGCATGCCGGTCAACCGGCCGTGTTCATGCACGAAGGCTTTCGGCACCATGTAGTTGAGGATCGGGATGCCCTCGTGCTGGGCGTCTTCCTTTTCCCACGGCGATGCCTTCATTTCGGCAAAGCCCGAGCGCACGATCACCTTGACGTCTTCGCCACCCAGTCGGCGCGCGCTGCGGCAGCAGTCCATCGCGGTATTGCCGCCACCGAGCACGATCACCCGCTTGCCGATCGTACTGATGTGCTGGAACGAGACCGAAGCCAGCCAATCGATACCGATATGGATATTGGCGCCGGCCTCGGCACGGCCGGGCAGATCCAGATCACGGCCGCGCGGCGCGCCGGAACCGATGAATACCGCGTCGAAACCCTGGCCGAGCAGATCGCGCAGCGAATCGATGCGGGTGCCGGGCCGAAAATCGATGCCCATGTCGAGGATGTAGCCGGTCTCCTCGTCGATTACCGCTTCCGGCAGACGGAAGCGCGGCACCTGGGTGCGCATGAAGCCGCCGGCCTTGGGATCGGCGTCGAACAGGGTGAGCTGATAGCCGAGCGGAGCCAGGTCGCGGGCCACGGTCAGTGCCGCCGGTCCGGCACCGACACAGGCGATGCGTCGGCCGTTCGGCGCGGCGATTTTCGGCATGCGCGCGCGCACATCCTGCTTGTTGTCGGCGCACACCCGCTTCAGACGGCAGATCGCCACCGGCTCGGGTTTATCGCCATTGTTCTCTTCAACCCGGCCGCGTCTACAGGCCGGTTCGCAGGGCCGGTCGCAGGTGCGCCCGAGGATGCCCGGAAACACGTTCGACACCCAGTTGACCATGTAGGCATCGTCGTGACGCCCGGCCGCGATCAGGCGAATGTATTCGGGCACCGGCGTATGCGCCGGACAGGCCCATTGGCAATCGACCACTTTGTGGAAGTAGTCGGGGTGCTCTATATCGGTTGGCCGCATGCCGGTCTCCTCGTGCGTCGCCGCCCAACGCGAACGATCGCCCACCGTGAAGTCTAGCCGGACCGCGCCCGCGGCGACATGGTCGATTCGGCGCCCCGGTCGGTATTGTTGACCGGCGTCAAAATCGGACCCGATCGTGGCCGCCGGGGCCGCGGGGCTGGCTCCGGCAAAACCACCGTGGCCGGATGCCGCTATGCTTGGGCGCATGTCCGCACTACGCATCCGCCCCGCCACTAGCGCCGATGTCCCGCTGATCAGGGCCCTGATCGGCGAGCTTGCCGATTACGAAAAGCTGCGCCATGAAGTGGTGGCGACCGAAGCAGCCCTCGCCGCCGCCCTGTTCGGCGAACGCCCGGCGGCCGAAGTCCTGATCGCCGAAGTCGGACCGGACCAGGCCGGGTTCGCCCTGTTCTTCACCAGTTTTTCGACCTTCCTGGGCAAACCCGGCATTTATCTTGAAGACCTGTTCGTTCGCCCAGCATTTCGTGGCCAGGGCGTGGGCCGGGCCTTGCTGAGCAAACTGGCGCATCTGGCTGCAGGCCGCGGTTGCGGCCGGCTGGAATGGTCGGTGCTCGACTGGAACCACCCGGCGATCGGCTTCTACGAAAGCCTGGGCGCAAAACCGCAGAACGAATGGACGGTGTACCGTTTGAGCGGCCCCGCGCTCACCGAACTCGGCCAGTCCTGATCTCGTCGAAGGGCTATCGATGCGTAGGCGGGGACGGGTCGTGCTGGACACCCACTCACTACCCCGGCACCATGGTATCCATGAATCTTTCGTTTGACCTGTTCGATCGCTCAGAACGGGCGCCTGAGATCGAGGCCGCCATTTCGCACATGGCCCGGCGTGATGAAACCGATCGCGGAGCCATTTTCACGCGCCCGGAAGTAGTCGATGCAATTCTCGATCTTTCTGGCTATCGGCCAGATCGGCCGTTGCACAGGTTGCGATTGCTGGAGCCATCTTTCGGCGCGGGTGACTTTCTGCTCCGCGCGGCACAACGTCTGTGGTCATCCTTTGTGCACGACGGAGGCAGCCCGGCGACCGCGATGGAAGGTCTGCGCCGAGCCATCACGGCGGTGGAATTGCACCCTGAAACTTTCGACCGAACTGCCCGCAGGCTGAGCGATCTGCTCATGCTGCAAGGTCTCTGCCCTGCGGATGCCGACGGTTTGTGCAAGGCCTGGCTGATTCGCGACGATTTCCTGATGACGCGATTGGACGGAGATTTCGATTTTGTTATCGGCAATCCGCCTTACGTCCGCCAGGAACGGATTCCCACCACGCTGCTGTACGAGTATCGGCGACGATTCCGCACGCTCTACGACCGAGCCGACCTGTACGTGCCATTTTTCGAGCGCGCACTGGATCTTCTGGGCGAACAGGGCGTGCTGGGTTATATCTGTGCCAACCGCTGGCTCAAGAACCGATATGGCGGCCCGCTCAGGGAAAAAATTACCAATGGCTATTGGTTGAAGTACTTCATCGACATGGAGGGTGCGGACGCCTTTCATTCAGAAGTGACTGCCTATCCTGCCATCACCGTCCTCCAGCGTGCCATTCCCGGGCTTGCGACACGGCAGTCCACTCGAGCGATCAACGCGGACGCCCTCGCCGCACAATCGCTGCCAGTGCTAGTGGATGCACTGCTCGACCCCACGCACAAATCCTGCGCCATCGCGGAATTCGAGCTTGATGCAATCGGTTCGGCCCCCTTGCTGCTCGATGACATTCCTAGGCTGGTTCTGCTTCGTCGCATCGAACGTACCTTCCCTACCCTTGAACAGGCCGCTCGCAAGGTCGGCATTGGTGTGGCAACCGGCTGCGATCGTGTATTCATCCATGCCATGGATGCCCTGCCCGTCGAGCCGGCGCGCAAGTTGCCCTTGGTGATGGCACGCGACCTCGTGGATGGCGGTATCCACTGGGGTGGAAAGGGTGTCTTGAACCCCTTCGATGAGTCGGGGCAACTTGTCCCACTCGACGATTTCCCCCAGTTCAAACGCTATCTTCTCGAACACCGGGACGCGGTGACAGGTCGGCACGTTGCCCAGCGCAACCGGGATGGGTGGTACCGCACCATCGACCAAATCCAATCCGGCCTTCTGAAAACGCCCAAGCTGCTGGTGCCCGACATCAAGGGTGAAGGCGTATTCGTCATCGATGAAGGTCGGTATTACCCGCATCACAACCTCTACTTCATCACCTCGGGCGAGTGGGATCTCCGTGCGCTTCAGACCGTTCTCCGTTCATCCCTCACCTTGATGGTGGTGGCGACCTACTGCACCCGCATGGCCGGAGGATTCCTGAGGTTTCAGGCGCAGTACCTGCGCCGGATCCGACTTCCCCATTGGCGCCATGTCAACGAACGCCTCCGCGAACACCTGAGTGCCGGGGCGATGACAACGGTCCAGGATGAAGTCGATCGCCCGGTATTCGAATTGTATGGGTTGAGCGATGCAGAATCCCGGCGGGTACGACAGATCGCCGATACCGCGCGCGTGGGAAAGGGAATGCTCCAGTGACCATCAGCCTGCTTCCACCATCATTCAACCTGATTAGCCACAAACCTCAGCTATCCATACCCGTTCGCCCTGAGCGTAGCGCCGTAGGCGCGAAGTCGAAGGGTCCCGAGGGGTGCTTCGACTTCGCCCGCTACGCGAGCTACGCTCAGCACGAACGGTCCTTGGGTT
>JBGSKT010000263.1:0-1874 GCA_041741075.1 Lysobacterales bacterium | reverse complement strand
AGGGCCAGGGAGCGGAGCCGGCCGCGCTGCGCGTTGGGCCCGGCCGGCCGGGCGATTGCGCGGGCGAGCAACTCCTGCGCCACAGTATCGCCGACATCGTGGGCCAGACAGTGCCAGTCACTTACACCGTGTTCGGCCAGCAACTGCTCGATCAGGTCGGCCTGCTCGGGGATCGAGTAATCATGCGCCAGTGGTTTGGCGGAAAAACCATAACCGAGCAGATCCGGGGCCAACAGCCGGTAGCGCTCGGCCAGCGCTGGCCACAGCGCCTGCCAATCGAACGAGGCGGTCGGAAAGCCGTGGATCAGCACCAGTACCGGATGCTTGCTGGTGGCGAAATCGGCGCTCTTTCGATAGAAAATCGAATGCCCTCGGAACGGCAGGTATTCGCCGGCATCGAACCATTGCTGCAATCGAGCACTGGGCAGGGCAGGGGTGCTGCGTTGCATCGTTTACTCCGCTGCGGTGGTCAATCCGGGATGATATCGAACGAAGGCAGGCACTATGATGCCGGATGCTGCCGGCCGCCGGCGTGTTTGCAGCGCAACCCGGAGCCACGATGACCGATGCCTTGCCCGTTCCACCGAGTTTTGCCATGGCCGACGTGCAGGCCAAACGCCCGACCCGTCGCCGCGCGGTGGCGGTCGGCGAACTGGCCGCCGGTGCGCGGGTATTCCCGCTTATTGTCGAGCGCCGCCTGCCCAAGGGCGACGCCCTGTTGCTGGCCGAGATCGCCGGTATTCAGGGCGCCAAGCAGGCATCCAGCCTGATCCCCCTGTGCCACCCGCTGCCGCTCGATCTGGTCCGACTGCGCACCCTGCCGCTGCCGGAGACGCAAGCCATCCGCGTCTACTGCGAAGTCGCGACCGAGGCCCGCACCGGGGTCGAGATGGAGGCGCTGGCCGGGGTCAGTGCCGCCTTGCTGACTTTGTATGACCTGTGCAAGCCGGTCGAGCCGGCGCTGGTCATCGGCGCGATCCGCTTGTTGTTCAAGGAAGGCGGCAAGCACGGATTGTGGCTGCATCCCGATGGCATCAGTGCCGACGAGCGCGCGCAGTACCGGCCGCGCGCGCTGGCCCGGCTCGATGGCGTTGCCGCTGCGGTGCTGACGCTGAGTGATCGTGCCAGCAGCGGTTCCTACCAGGATCGTGCCGGACCGCTGCTGGTGGCGTCGCTACAGGCACTCGGTGCCGCGCCGGTCACCACCGCGCTGCTCGCCGATGGCATCGAACCGCTGGCCACACGCCTGCGCGAACTGTCCGGCGCAGGGGTCAGGCTGTGCCTGTGCAGCGGCGGCACCGGGCTTGGTCCGCGCGATTGCACGCCGGAAGCGCTGGCGAAGGTGGCCGATCGCCGCATCGAGGGCATCGGCGAGCTGTTCCGGGCCGAGAGTCGTCACCACACCGAACTGGCCTGGCTGAGTCGGGCCAGTGCGGTGCAGCTCGGGCGCATGCTGGTGATCGCCCTGCCCGGCAGTCCGCGGGCGGTGGCCCAGGGCATGGAAATACTGGCGCCGATCCTGGCCCATGCCCTGGCCATGATCGACGGGGCCGGGCACGCATGATCGGTTATGAACAAGCACTGGCGCTGATCCTTGGCGACGCACCCAGCCAGGCGATCGAAGCGGTCGCGCTCGATCAGGCGGCGGGCCGGGTACTGGCGGCCGCAGTCAGCAGTGCGGTTGCGCTGCCCGGTTTCGACAACAGCGCCATGGATGGATTCGCCGTGGCGACTGCCGGCCGCTGCCTGCCGACCGGTCATGAGATCGACGTGGTCGGTGCCCAGGCCGCCGGCGATGGCCGCGTTGCCAGCGACTGCGGCGCATTCGAGATCATGACCGGCGCGCGCCTGCCGTATGGCCTGGATAGCGTGGT
>JBGSKT010000262.1:0-3435 GCA_041741075.1 Lysobacterales bacterium | reverse complement strand
GCCGCTGCATCAGGCTCTGCTCCAACGCGCGCATCGAAGCCGCCGTGTGCAGCAAGGTTTCAGCAGGCGGGCGGGTTCGCTTCATCGCCCGATTATACTGGCGGCTATGCCTGCCGACGCCGTGTCCGTCCCCAACGACTTCCGTACCCTGCCCGCCCGCATCCGGCAATGGGCGGGCGAACTCGGATTTCAGCAGTTGGGCATCAGCACGCGCAGCCTGACCGAAGACGAGGCCCATTTGCGGCGCTGGCTGGAGCGCGGCCACCACGGCGGCATGAACTACATGGCCCGGCATGGCAACAAGCGTTCGCGACCGGCAGAACTGGCGCCGGGCACGCTGGCGGTGCTCTCCGTGCGCATGGATTATCTGCCACCGGACAGCGCCGCGATGCAGGCGGTCCTGGACGACGGCAGCCTCGGCTATGTGTCGCGCTATGCGCTCGGCCGGGATTATCACAAGTTGCTGCGGCCGCGCCTGCAGCAACTGGCCGACCGGATCGGCAATGAAGTCGGCGCTTTTGGCTACCGCGCCTTCGTCGACAGCGCGCCGGTGCTGGAAAAGGCGCTGGCCCGCAATGCCGGTCTCGGTTTCATTGGCAAGCACAGCAATCTGATCAATACCCGGGCGGGATCCTGGTTCTTTCTCGGCGAATTGTTCACCGACCTGCCGCTGCCTGCGGATGCCGCAGAAACCGGCAACTACTGCGGCACTTGCACCCGCTGTCTGGACGTGTGCCCGACCCAGGCGATCATCGCCCCCTTCCAGGTCGACGCGCGCCGTTGCATTTCCTACCTGACCATCGAGCTCGACGGTGCCATCCCGGAACCACTGCGGGCAGCGATCGGCAACCGCATCTATGGTTGCGACGACTGCCAACTGGTCTGTCCCTGGAACAAGTTTGCAGGCTTCAGCGCCGAACCCGATTTCCGCGCCCGCCATCGTCTCGATGCAACGCCGCTGACCGCGCTGTTTGCCTGGACCGAAGCCGAATTCCTCGAACGCAGCCAAGGCTCGGCGATCCGCCGCATCGGCTACCTGCGCTGGCTGCGCAATATCGCCGTGGCGCTGGGCAATGCGCCACCGTCTGCGGCGGTGCGCGAAGCCCTGCTGCGGCGGATTTCGCACCCGTCCGACCTGGTCCGTGAGCACGTGCTGTGGGCCCTGGACCGGCAGCACTCGCGAGACGAAGCCTGAAACTGCGGGCAAAAAAAACCCCCGGTCTCCCGGGGGTGTCGTAACGGAGTGACAATGATTCGAAACAATGCGCCCTGCTCGGATGGGGATCGCGCCCTAGCGATCCAACTACCCATCAGCGACCGCGACTCTAGCAAGGCTTTGGCAAAAAAGCAACACTTTGTTGGAATTTCACCACGCTGTCGCGAATACCCAACAGACGACTGCCGTCCGCCACGTTTTTATTTTCAAACCAACAGGTTATCTATCAGCCGCGTGGTCCCGAGGCGGGCCGCCAGCAAGCCAACCAAGGCCTGGTTGCCGGCAATGCCGGCTGGCGACAGGTCATCGGCCCGGCGCAGCGCGGCATAGTCGACCGCGAAGCCCCTGGCGGTCAGATCGGCGCGGGCTTTTGCTTCTACTTCGGCCAGCGGCTGGCCGGCGGCCACTTGCGCGCGCATCCACAGCAGGCATTGATAGAGCGCCGGTGCCAGCGCCCGTTGTTCCGGGCCCAGGTACTGGTTGCGAGAACTGAGCGCTAGTCCATCGGCTTCGCGTACGGTCGGCGCCATCACGATTTCGATCGGCAGACACAGATCGGCGACCAGACGCCGGACCAGCAGCAGTTGCTGGTAATCCTTCTGACCGAAGATTGCCAGATCCGGCTGCACCGCATTGAACAGCTTGGTGACGACGGTAGTAACGCCGGTGAAATGGCCCGGCCGCGCCTGTCCGCAGAGCTGATCGCTGAGACCGGGCACCTGCACGCTGACCGTGTCTGCGCTGCCGTAGGGGTATAGCGTGTCCGCTGCCGGCGCAAACAGCAGATCGCAGCCGTGCGCGCGCAGGCCCTCGGCATCGGCGTCCAGGCTGCGCGGATAGCGCGCGAAATCCTCGTTCGGGCCGAACTGGGTGGGGTTGACGAAGACACTGACCACGACCCGGTCGGCGCGGCTCCGCGCCAGTTCAACCAGTGCGTAATGCCCGGCATGCAGATTGCCCATGGTCGGCACCAGGGCGATGCGCTGTCCGGCCGCGCGAAAGCCGCCGAGGACTAGGCGCAGTTCGCCGAGCGCAATGACGGTTTGCATGGCAGCCATGCTCAGTAGCAGTGTTCGGGCGCCGGGAACGCGCCGCTTCTGACCGCGACGACGTAATCGGCCACCGCCGCGTCGGCCGATGCCGCGCCGCTCAGGAAATTCTTCACGAACCGCGGCCGGCGGCCATTACCAAAACCGAACAGGTCGTAGCAGACCAGAATCTGGCCATCGCAATCCGGCCCCGCACCGATGCCGATGGTGGGAATCGGCAACGACCGGGTGATCTCGGCCGCGAGCGACGCCGGAATGCACTCCAGTACCAGCACGCTGGCCCCGGCCGCGGCCACCGCGCTGGTCGCCTGGCGGATCGTCTCGGCCGCATCCTGGCCGCGCCCCTGGACCTTGAAACCACCCAGGCGGTGCACCGATTGCGGGGTCAGGCCGAGATGCGCACAGACCGGGATATCGCGCTCGGCTAGATAGTGGATGCTGTCCAGCACATAACCCGCGCCTTCGAGCTTGACCATGCTGGCGCCGCCCTCGCCGACCAGCCGCGCGGCGTGTCGGAAACTGCTGGCCGGATCCGGAAACGAGCCGAATGGCATATCCGCGACCAGCAGCGCACGCTTGACCCCGCGCGCGGTCGCCCGGGTGTGATACAGCATGGTTTCAACCGAAACCGACAGGGTATTGGCGCGCCCCTCGACCACCATGCCAAGCGAATCGCCGACCAGGATCAGATCGACCTGGTTGCGGTCGAGCAGTGCGCCAAAGGTGGCGTCATAGGCAGTCGCCGCGACGATCTTGCGGGCTTCCGATTTCATGTCGAGCAGCACCGGCAACCTTAGCGGCGGCGTGCTCGAATCAGCGCCAGTGGCGTACATTTACGGTCTCCACGGTCAGCCCGCGGCAACGATCTGCGGCGGATTGGGGGGCTGCATTCTTACCACATCGGCATGGTGCAGGTGGCTCAATTGCCGATGCCAGCTTGCCACCGGCAGCCCCGGCAGCTGTTCGGCCAGCTCCAGCAGGGGCACCAGCACAAAGGCCCGTTCGGCGATCCCGGGGTGCGGCAGTTGCAGGCCCTCGACGCGCAGCTCGCGGTTGCCGAAGGCGAGCAAATCGAGATCGATCAGCCGCGGACCCCAGCGGCGGCCGCTGCGCACCCGACCCAGCGCCTGTTCGATCCCGAGCAGCGCTGCCAACAGCTCGGCCGGCGCC
>JBGSKT010000261.1:0-5930 GCA_041741075.1 Lysobacterales bacterium | reverse complement strand
GAAAGCCGCAGCCAGGGTTTCGGCGCGGCTCGGGCCACGGACAGATTCGGGCGACCTGGCGGGGGCGGCAAGCGCCGGCAGCGCGGCTGCGCACAGGCAGGCGATCAGCAGCAATCGCGTACGGGCGGGAACGGCCATGACGGAGTCTCCAATACGGGTGGCACTGGGGGAAGCTGACCGGTCGCCGCCGAAAATCTTCACAGCCCGGGCGACCGACCGGGCATGATCCTTGGCCAAAGGCGAATTTGCAACCCGCAGCGCAGCATTCATCGGGACGTGCGGTTGGCGCTTTGGCTTCGCGGTTGTAGATTGCCGGTGTAAATCGACATTCTCCGCCACCACCCGGGTTTACCCCTGATGCGCTCTGTGCTGCGCTGGTCTCTGCTCGCCCTGCTGGTGCTCGGCGCGTCGCTGTTGCTCGCCTATTGGCTGGCGCCGGGGCAACTGCTGGATTTGAATTTTGCCGCCGAGGCCTGGTCGGCCGGGGTCGAGACCCGTTCGGTCGAAGTCGATGGCCAGCGCTGGCAGTATGCCGAGGGCGGCCAGGGCGAACCGGTACTGTTGGTGCACGGCATGGCCGGGTCCAAGGAGAACTGGTACCGGACCGCGCGCTATCTGGGCCGACACTATCGGGTGATCATTCCCGACCAGCTCGGGTTCGGCGCCAGCCCGGAGGCAGCCGATGGCGATTACCGGATTCCGCAACAGGCCCGGCGCCTCGCCCACTTTGCCGCCGCGCTCGGGATCAGGCGCTTTCATCTGGTCGGGCATTCGATGGGCGGCGCCATCGCCGGCTGGTACGCGACCCGCCACCCCGGGCAGGTGCAGACGCTGAGCCTGATCGACAGTGCCGGGGTGCGCTTCCAGCCGAACGCCTTTACCGACTTGCTCGAGCGCGGTGAAAACCCGTTCGCGACCGAATCGCTGGCCAAGTTCGATGCCTTCATTGCGATGACCTTCGAGCACCCACCGTTTGCACCGACCCGGCTGCGTGCCGCCTATGCCCGACGCATGGCCGGACGCGCCGCACTGTGGAACCGCATCGTGCAGGAAGTCAAATCACCGCGCTCGCGTTACCTGCTCGAACCGCGCCTGAAAAAAATCGCCGCGCCGACCCTGGTGATCTGGTGCCGGCGCGACCAGTTGATCGACGTGAGCGCAGTGCAGGTATTTCGCCGGGAACTGCCGGCCGCCGAAATCGAGATCCTCGATGGCTGCGGGCATATGCCGATGATGGAACAACCGCGGGTCACCGGCGAACTGTTGCTGCGGCAGTTCGGGAAGGCCCGGTTCTGAGCGACCTACTGCGCACGGCAGAGGGTCTCTTGACAGCGGCAAAAGCGCCAGCCGCTTGAGACAGCCCGACAGTAGCCAGGAATTGTCTGCGGCCGCCACGCGATCAAAGCTTGGTTCATTGTTCCAGATCGTCGATGAAAGTCGCCGGCAGAACTCGCAACGCACGCTGAGCAGCGTCTTGCGATTCGCCCTGTTTGCGTCGGCTGCGTTGGGCGCCGATGCCAGTCTGGCGCAATCCTGCAATGGTGGCGTTTGTCCGCCCGTCGTTGTAGTCGGTCAGTTGCCGAGTGGGAGTGGTGGTCTTGGCGGCGGCAGTTTCAGCGGCAGCGCGGAAACCTCGTTCGAATGGCAGTGGCAGGACGGCGGCGGAAACCCCATTGCGCAACCCCCGGCCGAGGCCCTATGCCCGGCAGTGCAGGCGGCCTGGCAGGCCCACAACTGCGCGAAAAGGCCGAAGGCGAATGCGATGCGCGGGCAGCCAACACCCTGATCGCCGCACTGCGCCGACGGGGCGACGAGGAATGGCAGTCCCTGGCCAAAGAGTGGGTGAACTCGGGGGCATCCCTGTACGCCGCCCGCGCCCTTTTGAATGTAGAAGTGGGAAAGGCGGTGGGTGAGAGGGATACCAACGCGGTCTTCCGCTGGGCGGCCACCATCTCCGCCCTGGGCGCGAACAATACCTATGGAACGGTGATGAGTGGCGACTCGGGTGCGTTCCGTCTGCACGACTATGGCCGCGATGCGGCGATGCATCTGCTCAATGCCATGGACAGCGCCAATGCTGGACTCCAGGAAACAGAGGATCAGCTCAAGCACTCTAAACAACCGTATCGTTTTACCAACTGCACTGTCGTGCGTGCGCTAGAACCACCCCACCCCTGGAACACCCTGGCTTTCGAACGCTTTCTGAAGCTGCACCCCGAATACCCGCGATGAGTGGCCAAGTCTGCGGGCCGCTGCCAGCCGAGGCCGCGCGTGCTGCGGTCAGGAACCTGGCCTTTACGATCTGGACCGGAAATACCCATCGGCACGGCGCGCCGCCAGCGACGATCGCCCGGTGTTTGCTCGATCCGTCGCGCCGACGCGCGTTTGCCAATCTGCAACGATTGTCCGAGCTGTGGCGCTGTCTCGCGAATAATGCCGGCGCGGCTTGCCGACTGCGTACCTGCGAGGTGCATATAGCGGGCCTGCCTACGCCGAGGGCCAAGGACGTGCCTCAGTTGCTGGAAGCAGCACGCAACGAATTGCAATCGCTGCCGTGGGCCTGTCCGGAGCGGCTTGGCTTGGGCGGCCTGATGCACCTACTGATCCATCCCTTGACCGATGGCAACGGACGGTCGGCGCGGATGACCTGGGCCTGTGCGCTATTGGAGCATGGATTCGATCTGCAACAGAGCGAGCGGATTCTGCGACAGTGGCTGGCGTCTGCATCGCCGGACCTGACCACCATGGTGCAAATCGCCGCGCATGGCGACCCTTCGGTATTTTTTGAGCGTTGGCTGGCCCTGCTTCGGCATCGGGGACAGGCTGTGTCTGGACAAATGTCAGCCCCCACACCGTGCGGTCGGATGCGAGAAAGTAGATAAAGCGCGCCACCGCGCCTGCCCATGCCCGACCGCGACCAGTTGACTTTCCGACAAGCGCCCGACGCACGAATGATGTGGCGTCGCCCCGGCGAACGCCGGGGCCCAGTGTTTGGGGCGTGCTGTGCCGGACGCTGGATCGCGGCTCGCGCGAAGGCCGCTTGTCCTCTTGCTGTCGAAGGGTCGGGACGGCGGCGGAGGTTGGCACTGCGGCGAACTCGGATACTGGGTCCCGGCGTTCGCCGGGACGACGCCGCTCTGCACGCCGCGCGGCGCTCCGCCAACTCCGCACTCCCCACTCCCCACTCCCCACTCCCAACTCCCGACTCCCGACTCCCGACTCCCCACTCCCAACTCCCAACTCCCGACTCCCGCCCCCCCCAGTCACCGATCGCCGATGGTCGCACGCAGTTTTCGTGCCCGGGCCAGCCATTCGGCTTCCTTGCGGCGGTAGTAGCGGGGTGCGCTGCGGCTGCGGGTGAGGATGGTGTCGAGGATCGGGCGGGCGGCGGCGGGCTGCTCGCACTGGATCAGCAGTTCGGCGTAACGCAGACGTGCCTCTTCACCCGGATAGCTGTCGGCGAGCGCGGCGTACTCGGCGAGCGCCGCGGCGGTTTCGCCGAGTTCGCCCAGCGTCCGGGCATACAGCAGGTGGCCGTCAGCGGAACGGAATTGCGGGTTGTGCTGGATCAGTTGTTCCAGGGTGCGGCGGCTGTCCGCGTATTGGCCCTGCCCGAACTCGGCCCGGGCGCGGCCGAGCAGAAAGTCCGGATCGTGCAGATAGACGCCGCTCAGGCAGCGCTGGTAGAGCAGGGCGGCATTGTCGAAGTCGCCGAGACGCAGGCATTCCTCGGCCAGCCGGCGACGGTTTTCCAGAGTGTCGGCGAGCGCCAGCTGGTCCTCGATCCGGCGCCGGTTGGCGGCTGGATCGATCGCCCGGCCGAGCACCCCGAGCGCGCGTCGCGCCGCCGGAACATTACGCAATCCAGGCAGCACTTCGACCAGCAGATAGGCGAGCCCGCCGACCAGGGGCAGCATCACGATGATCATGATCCAGTACAGCGAACGGCCGGTCCTGGCCACGTGGATGGCGAGCGCGAGCTGGAACGCGAGGGTGAGGATGAAGGCGATCGACATTAGCGGGAATGGGGAATGGGGAATGGGGAATGGCGTCTCCCCGGCGGAAGCCGGGGCCCAGTGTTCGGGATGGGCGAAGAGCAGAGAGCTGGATCCCTGCTGGGTCGAAGCCTGTCCTGCGCTGAGCCTGTCGAAGGGGCGGGATGGCGGCGGGGTTCGGCACTGCCGCAATCTCCGACACTGGGTCCCGGCTTGCGCCGGGATGACGGCCTTTCCCGTTTTCCGACCACGGCTACTGGCGCTCGCGGGCGCTCTCGTCGCGCAGGGCCTTGAACTCGCTGTCTGGCTTCCACTGCGGCCAGTAGCCGGCTTCGGTCAGCTTGCGGCCGACCGCGTAGTAGGCCTGCACATCCTCGACCAGACCGGCGTAATCCCAGGCCGGATCAAACTCATCGGCGGGTTTGTGATAGCGGTTGGCGACATAGTCTTCGGCCTGGGCGCGACCGTAGGCTTCGCCCTGTTCGCGCTGGTCGTAGCCGGCGCGCGCGTGCAAGGCGGGCACGCCCTTGCGCGCAAAATTGAAGTGATCGGAGCGGAAGTAATAGCCTTTCTCCGGCGACGGCTCGTCCTTGACCACGCGATCCTGGCTGTCGAGCGCGGTGGCCAGCAGGTCCTGCAGCTCGTTCTGGCCAAAACCCGACACCGCAAAATCGCGGGTGCGGCCGATGATCGGCAGGGCATCCATGTTGACCACACCGGCGACCTTGGCCAGCGGCAGCAACGGATGCTCGACATAGAAACGCGATCCGAGCAGGCCGGATTCCTCCAGGGTCGGCAAGAAGATCATCACCGAGCGCGCCGGCCGCTCGGCCAGCCCGGCGAAGGCCTCGGCGATTTCCAGCGCCGCCGCCACACCATCGGCGTTGTCGATCGCGCCGTTGAAAATGTGGTCTTCGCCCTCGCCCCCTGCGCTCTTGCCCAGGTGATCCCAGTGACCGCTGAAAATCACACTTTCATCGGGCCGACTGGCGCCGGGCAGGATCGCCACCACGTTGTTCGAATACGCGGTGCTGATGGTGCTGTGCAGGCTCAGGCTGAGTCGCGCCGATAGCGGTACCGGTTTGAAGCCGGGGGCATCGGCGGCCAGGCGCAGCGCATCGAGGTCCTGGCCACTGGCGGCGAACAAGGCGCGGGCGGCGTCCAGTTGCAGCCAGCCGGCCACTCGCAGCTTGGGGCTCGGATCTTCAGACGCCGGTAGATCGTGCTGCGGACCGGTCCAGCCGTTCTTGACCACGTCCCAGCCGTAGGCCGCCGGCTCGGTGTCGTGGATGATCAGCGCGGCCGCCGCGCCCTGGCGCGCCGCCTCTTCGAACTTGTAGGTCCAGCGACCGTAATAGGTCATTGCGCGGCCCTTGAACAGCTCCGGGTCGTGGCGCAGGAAACCCGGGTCGTTGACCAGGATCACCACGGTCTTGCCGACTACGTCGAGGCCGGCGTAGTCGTTCCAGTTCTGCTCCGGGGCGTTGACGCCATAGCCGACAAACACGACTTGGTTGTCCTTGAGTTCGACCAGGGCCTCGCCGGCGCGGGCGCCGACCACCATTTCCGTGCCCATGTGCAGGGTCTGGCCGGTGTCGCCAATCTGGAATTGCAGGGTGGTCGCCGGGTCGGCGCTGACCGAAACCATCGGCACGCGCTGGGTGAAGGTGGCACCCGCGCAGGGATAGGTCGGGCAGGGATTGCCGTCCGGCACCGCCGGCAGGAAGCCGATCCGGATCAGTTCCGATTCCAGGTAGGTGAGCGTCAGGCGTTCGCCCAGACTGCCCGGGTCGCGTCCCTCGAACTCGTCGGAACTGAGCCTGGCGATGCGCCGGGCCAGGTCTTCGGCGCGAATCTCGGCGCTGAACTGATGCGGCGCACGCAGATCCACGGTCAGCGGCGCGTACGGCAACACCGGCGCGGCCGGCGGTGGCG
>JBGSKT010000260.1:0-1670 GCA_041741075.1 Lysobacterales bacterium | reverse complement strand
CGTTGCGGGTGTCGGGTCCGCGCCTGCGGGCCTGACCCGATCTACGCTGGGTCCGCTGCCACGACACTTGCCGGCGCCGCGGTCTGGCCGCGCCGAATGCTGACCGCTACCAAATGCTCACGCCGGTCATCGACCAGCAGGATGCCGGCTTCTTCCTGCACCTCTTCGTCCAGTGTGGTGGTGCTGCTGCTATTGCCGTCGGCAGCGGCCGTCTGGGTGATCAGAATGCGATAACTGGATTCGCCGAAGCGGTAGTCGATCTTGTAGTGACTCCAGTGCGCCGGCAGGCAGGGCCGAATCTGCAGCCGGTCGCCCTGGCGGACCAGACCGAGCAGAGACTCGGTGATCAGCCGGTACATCCAGCCGGCCGAGCCGGTGTACCAGGTCCAGCCGCCGCGCCCGGTGTGCGGAGCGATCGCGTAGACATCCGCCGCGACGACGTAGGGCTCGGCCTGGTAAACGGCCAGCGCCGCAGCATCCTGCGTATGCCGCACCGGGTTGATCAGATCCAGCAATTCCCAGGCGCGGCGGCTGTCGCCGAGCGCGGCGAATGCCATCGTCGCCCAGATCGCGGCGTGGGTGTACTGGCCACCGTTTTCGCGCACACCGGGGACGTAGCCGCGGATATAGCCGGGATTCCATGCCGAACTATCGAACGGTGGATCGAGCAGCTGGACCAGGCCCTGGTCGCGATGCACCAGACGCCGGTCCAGCGCATCCATGGCCTGACGGCTGCGCTCGGCCGAGCCGGCGCCGGACAGGACCGACCAGCTTTGCGCGATCGCGTCAATCGAGCATTCGGCATTGACGCTCGATCCGAGTGGGGTGCCGTCGTCGAACCAGGCACGGCGATACCAGTCGCCATCCCAGGCATGCCGTTCGAGGTTCTGGCGCAGTTGTTCGGCCTGCTGCCGGCAGCGTGTGGCGAAACGCTCATCGCCGCGGGCGCTGGCCAGAGGCGCGAAATCCAGCAGCACCCGGTACAGGAAGAAGCCGAGCCAGACGCTCTCGCCGCGGCCGGCAATGCCGACCAGGTTCATGCCGTCGTTCCAGTCGCCGGAGCCGATCAGCGGCAAGCCGCGCTCGCCCAGGCGCAGCCCATGCTCGATCGCGCGCACGCAGTGCAGGAACAGCGTCGCCACCTTGGCGCCGCGGCCAGGCAAGTCGTAATAGGATTCTTCCCCCTCGACCAGGGTGCGCCCTTCGAGGAAATGTACGGTCTCGTCCAGTACCTCGGCATCGCCGGTGACCGCGACATAGCGGGCGACCGCAAACGGTAGCCACAGGTAGTCATCCGAGCAACGGGTGCGAACGCCGCGGCCCTGCGGTGGGTGCCACCAATGCTGCACATCGCCTTCGGGGTATTGACGGCCGGCACTACGCAACAAATGCGCGCGCAGCAACTGCGGCTCGGCGTGGACCAGGGCCATCGCATCCTGCAACTGGTCGCGGAAGCCGAATGCGCCGCCGGACTGATAATAGCCACTGCGCGCCCAGATCCGGCAGGCCAGGGTCTGGTACAGCAACCAGCCATTGGCGAGCAGATCCAGTGCCGGATCCGGGGTCTCGACGCGGACCGCAGACAGCGTGTGCCGCCAGCACTGCCGGACCCGCTCCAGCGCCATGCGGGCGGCCCCCGGCTGGCGCAACTGCTGCGCCAACTGGCTGGC
>JBGSKT010000259.1:0-2478 GCA_041741075.1 Lysobacterales bacterium | reverse complement strand
CGTTTTGCGCAGTGCGCCCGCCCGGCCACCACGCCACCCACTTCGATGCCATGGGCTTCTGCCTGTTCAACAACGTCGCGGTGGCCGCCGCCCACGCCCTGCATCGCGGCATCGCCCGTCTGGCCATTGTCGATTTCGATGTCCACCACGGCAACGGCACCCAGGACATTTTCGCCGAGGAACCGCGGGTGCTGTTTGCCTCCTCGCATCAATATCCACTGTACCCGGGCAGCGGCGACCCCAGCGAACGCGGTATCGGCAATATATTCAACGCCGGGTTGATGGTCGGCGCGCGTTCGCTGGAATTCCGCGAAACCTGGCTGACCCTGCTGCTCCCCGTGGTGGAGGCGTTCGCGCCCGAACTGATCCTGGTCTCGGCCGGTTTCGATGCGCACCGGCTCGACCCGCTGGCCCAGCTCAACTTGCAGACCGAAGACTACGCCTGGATCACCGAACGGATCGTGGAGATCGCCGAGCGCCACGCCGATGGCCGGGTGGTGTCGAGCCTGGAGGGCGGTTACAGTCTGACCGCACTGCGCGATTCGGTCAGCGCGCATTGCGCGGCCCTGTTCGACCTGGCGTAGCTCGGATGGAGCGCAACGCGTTGTCAACAGCGGAACTGGTCATCCGGGGATTCTTGGCCGGGTCCAATCTTCCGGACTCCGTCGCCCCGGCGCAGGCCGGGGTCCAGTCCCAACGCTGGCGGTAACGCCAACCACTGGGTCCCGGCCTACGCCGGGACGACGGGGCTTTCGCACCTGCCAAGTCGGCGGAGCAGCATTGCCTTGAGCATGCTGATGGCGACCACGGCGAGCCATCGTCAACCCACAAATTCTGCGGAACAGACAAAAAAAGGGCACCGTGGTCAGCGGTGCCCTGTCAATTTCCCTGAAGCAGCACAACCGGACCAAGAGAGCCGGCTGGTTATTACCGCCTTCAGCTCTCCGGGACCACGTTGACCTTCACATTGCAATGCACATCGGCATGCAAGGCGATATGGACTTCGTGTTCGCCGGTGCGACGGATCGGGCCTTCCGGCAGGATCACTTCGGCTTTCGACAGCGGATGACCCGCTGTGGAGAAAGCCTCGGCGATATCGCGCGGACCAACCGAGCCGTAGAGCTTGCCTTCCGTGCTGGCATTGGCGGGAATGGTGACCACCGCCGACTCGAGCGTTTCCTTGCGTGCCTGAGCGCTCGCCAGCTGGCCATTGGCCTTGGCTTCGAACTCGGCACGACGCTGCCCGAAATCAGCAATGTTGGTTGCCGTGGCAAATACCGCCTTGCCTTGCGGAACCAGATAATTCCGGCCGTAGCCGGGCTTGACCTTGACCTTGTCGCCAAGATTGCCAAGGTTTCGTACTTTCTGGACCAGGATGAGTTCCATCGATCAGCGCTCCTCAGCGGCCCGTGTGGTTGTCGCAATACGGCAACAGCGAGAGAAACCGCGCCCGCTTGATCGCCGTGGCCAACTGCCGCTGGAACCGTGCCTTGGTGCCGGTGATGCGCGAAGGCACGATCTTGCCGGTCTCGGTGAGGTACTGGCGCAACGTGTTGATGTCCTTGTAATCGATCTCGGTCACGTTCTCGGCGGTGAACCGACAGAACTTTTTGCGCCGGAAGAACTTGGAACCGGCGTTGCTTCTTGGCTTCTTCGCGTTCTTCTTCATGCCGCGTCCTCAAACTCGGAGTCGGAAAAGCCGACTTCGTCCTGGGAACGACGACGATCTGGTTTCTCGTCCTTCATCTTGGCGATCAACGAGGGCTCGGAAACCGCGTTGTCACGCGCGGTGATCAGATGCCGCAGCACGGCATCGTTGAAGCGGAACGCCGACTGCAGCTCGTTCAACACGGACTGGCCGCATTCGACGTTGAGCAGCACATAGTGGGCCTTGGCGACATTGGCGATCGGGTAAGACAGCGCACGCCGCCCCCAATCCTCATGCCGATGGATAACGCCCTTGTCCCCTTCGATCAAGGCTTTGTAGCGCTCGACCATGGCGGGAACCTGTTCGCTCTGATCCGGATGGACGAGGAACACGATTTCGTAGTGACGCATGAATTCTCCTCTTGGACTTAAGTGGCCTCCTGTCAATGCAGTGAGGCAAGGAACCCGAGCTCGACCAGCCTCGGGAACGCCGATGATAGCGGTCCGGCACTTCCGCCCGCAACGGAAATTTCCTGACAAATCATAGGCATGGAACAACAAACCAAGAACAATCAGCAACTTAGAAGTGCTATCCACAGGCGACGGAGGCGCTTGCACCAAGCTGGCGCTTGGTCTTGCGAGGGGGCTTCACCGAGGTCGCTCCGTGGCGTTTCGCGGCATTCCACAGCGTCTGGGGCGGGCTTGGGGTCAGTTGACACAGCAGCAGCAATACTGTGCTCCCAGCTGCACTCAGAACATCAGCATGGCAGCAGCGCAAGTTAGAGTGGGCTTAGGCGTGATCGTCCAGCGCGGTGACAAACTCTTACTAGG
>JBGSKT010000258.1:0-8106 GCA_041741075.1 Lysobacterales bacterium | reverse complement strand
CCCCCCCCCCCCCCCCCCCCCCCCCCCCCCCGCCCCCCCCCCACTCCTCCACTCCCCCACAATCCCCGTTCCCCTCCCACCCTCAGCCATCCACAACGCGCCACAGATACAGGCTGGCCAGGGACCGATACGGCGCCCAGTGCGCGCCGAGTTCGAGCAGTGCCTTGGGTTTGGGCGGGGCGTCCAGGCCACGCACAATGGCCGCGCCTTTCTGGATGCCCAGGTCGTCGATCGGGAACACATCCGGTCGGCCGAGCCGGAAGATCAGCAGCATCTGCACGGTCCAGCGGCCGATGCCACGCACCGCGGTCAGGCGTTCGATCAGGTCGTCGTCGTGTAGAAACCGTAGCTGCGCGGCCTTCGGGACCACGCCGGTGGCGGCCTTTTCGGCCAGGTCCTTGAGCGCGGCGATCTTGTTGAAGCTGACCCCACACTCACGGAGGCCGGTAGCCGGCGCCGCGCGCAGCCGCTCGGCGCTCATCGGCCCGCCTTCGCACCAGCGTTCGCGCACCCGGCCGACGATGGTCGCCGCAGCCTTGCCGGACAGTTGCTGATACAGGATCGAACGGGCCAGCGCATCGACCGGATCGAAGCGCTGCTGCCACTCGGTTTCAATCGGACCGATCTTCTTGATGTGCCGGCCCAGGTCCCGATCGACCCGGGCCAGATACCGGCGCCCGGCGTCGATGTCGAAACCGCGCGGGAATGGCCCGCGCGGTTTCACTATGGCGTCCGGATCGGACGCGCTCACGGCACCGGTACGAAATCGAGCACCTGCACCGCCGCCGCCGCGTGCGGAGCGACTTCGATCGGCAGCGGCTTGTAGCCATTGACCAGCCAGGTCGGCAGTTGCGAGATGTAGGCTGGACCGCTGCTCAACACCCCAGACTGGCCGCCCGGATAGATCTGCTCGGCCTGGATCGGATCGCTCATTTCGCCGACGAAGCGACGCGAGGAGCCACGGCTGAACATGAAGCCGTTGACCGAGTTGGCGCGGACATTGTGGTTGGCCACATCGACCGAGCGATAGCCACCATGGCGGGCGACGCCGAGCAGGTCCGGCGCCAGGTTGCTGATACCGAACAGCCCCGGCCCCGGGAAGTTGAACGGGCCACCGAGCGGATGCTTGAACTCGATCCGGTGCAGCCGGCCCCAGCGGTAATCGCCTTGGTTGGTCGATTGCGCGAAGGCCGGGGCAAAAGCCGGACTGGCGAGCAGATCGAGCGCGTCGCCGAGCGACTTCAGCAACAGGAAATCGCGCGCATCGGCGGCATTCGGGGCACCGCTCACCTGGAAGAAATTCAGCCCCGCGGCACCCACCCCGTTCTGGCTGGCGAACACATCGAGCTGGTGTTTTAACGCGACATAGGCCGAATCGCCATCCGGCAGGGCAGCGCCCAGACCGACCCGGCTCAGGCTGGCGTCGATCACATTCTTGACTGCCTGCCCGCGCCACACGGAATAGACCGTGGCGGCGACCGAATGCGCGATCTCGCCAGCCGATGGTGGCGCCAGCGCGAACGGCACATCGCCCGGATCATAACCCTCGGTGATACCGGTCGGGGTGGAGAAATCCCAACTGGCCAGACGCGCCACCGCTTCGGCGATCCTGGCGTCGGACGACAGCGCCTTGAGCGTGGCCCAGGAGGAACTGCTGGCATGATCGAAGGCGGTCAGCAGATGCGGCAGCACCAGCTCGGCGTCGAGCATCTGGTCGTCGGCCTGGGTTTTTTCTATATCGGCGACGCTGATCTTGCCAGGCCGAGCGATCAGTGCCTGCAGCATGCGGTCGACCCGGCCGACGCGCAGCGAGTCGTAGCCGAAGTTCAGGTAATAAAGACCGCCGCCGGGACGCAGCTGGTTGAACGGGTTGTTGTCCAGGGTGTTGCCAACCGGATCGTTGTTGGCATTGGCGATGTAGTGCTGGGCCGGATTGATCAGCGCCGGCATTTCGCTTTCCGGCAGGATCTCGAACGGCAGCGCCTGGTTCGGTTGCGGGTGGGTGACCGGCAGCCATTCGTTCTTGCGCGCACCGCTGCCATCGCGGATCAGGAACGGCGGTGCGCCATCGATCGCGTTCAGGGTTTGCAGGTCCTCGCGGATCGGCGCCTCGGCCGAAGTGAAATAGGCGATATTGCCGGCGGTGTCGGCGTAGGCGAAGTTCTGCGCGCCGACATCGAAGTACTGCAGGGCAGCACGGAATTCCTGCATGTTGGTGGCTCGGTTGATGCGACGGATCGAGTCGAGCTCGTGGGTCGCGCCCCAGCCGGTGTAGGCCGCGGACAGGCCGACATTGCCCTGGATCGACAGCAGCGGACCGTTGTTGCGACGCGGCACCAGCACGCTCACGCCGCCATTGGTGTAGCCGATCGTGGTGTCGCGTTTGGCATTGTCCGGCACGCCATCGAGCTGGTTGACCATATAGGTCTGGAACACCCAGTTCACCGGCTCGGCCACGCCCTTGTACATGGTATGCGTGGGCAGGCCGAAGGTATTCAGCCGCAACTGTTCCTGGTAAGTATCGGTGACATCGAGCGGGTTGACGGTGAGCCCCCAGCAGAACACCGGGGTGCAGCCGAGCAGGATGCCGGGGGTTCCGGGCGGCGCCAGGCCGGAAACGTTCATCGGGGTCGGATAGCGGCTGTCGGTCGAGACGATATGCGCCTCATGGAAGATCGCCGGCAGATCCAGGGCCAGATGCGGGTCGTTGGCCAGGATCGGATGCCCGGACACGGTCTCGGCCCCGGACACGATCCACCAGTTGCTGGCGCCACGGTTCTCGCGCGACTTCAGGGTCGGCGCGAGCCACGGATTGTCGGCGATGCTGTCCTTCAACTGCTGGGCGATGGCCAGGGTCTCTGGGGCAATCATCGGCAACTGGTTTTCGCTCAGCGACTTGGCGCTGAGCGCAGCGCTTCCCGGACTGAAGCCGGGAATGCTGATCCGGTCATCAAACGGCGCGAGTCGGTGGGTGTCTTCAAAGAACAGCGCCTGGCCATTAAAACCGCCAGCGGCGCCGGCCTGCTGATAGGCGCCGAGTCGCAGGGTCAAATCGATATCCAGATCGAAGCTCAACTGGAACGCGAGAATCTTGCCGATCACGAGTGTATCGACCGGCGACCAGGGTTCGAAGCGGGTCAGCTCCAGCGCACCGTATTCGGGCGGTAGGGCGTTCTTGCGCACATAGAAGTTGACCCCATCGGCGTAGGCCTTGAGCACCCCGCGCATGTCGGTGGCAAGCGCGCTCCAGGTAGTCTGCGCGGCGCGGCGCAGACCCAGATTGCGCAATTGCACATCATTGGCGAGCGCCGACTGACCGACCAGTTCGGCCAGGGTGCCGCTGGCCGCGCGGCGACTGAAATCCATCTGGAATAATCGATCGCGGGCGTGCACATAACCGAGCAGCCAGGCCGCGTCTTCATCATTGGCGGCCTGGATCAAGGGCACGCCGTTGGCATCGTAGCCAATACTGCCGGGGGCGCGCATGCCCTCGCCGTTGATGGTCAGCGCCGTGGCGGCCGACCCGAATCCGAATGCCAGCAAGGCGCCGAAGGCGGCGAGACGCTGGGCAAAACGCATCTTCAAACGATTCATAGCCTTCTCCCTGTTTACCGTGATTACGGTCAGCGGATTATGCGCTGATCAGGGGACGGAGGACAGCGTAAAGAGGACTGCGGACCGAGGACTGCGGACCGAGGACAGATACGCCGTCGCCCCGGCGAACGCCGGGGCCCAGTGTTGGGCATTGCCGCCAGTGTCGGGACTGGGCCCCGGCCTTCGCCGGGGCGACGCCGCTTTCCCACTTCCCGACTCCCGACTCCCGACTCCCGACTCCCGCGATCAGCGCTCGCTCTCGTCCTCATCTTCCACTGCGGCGGCTTCGCGTGGGTTGTCGTCGCCGTCTTCTTCGGGGGCGGCGTTGCGTTCGGTATCGGGAACGAGCTCAACCGCAGCAGCCGCAGCTTCCTCGGCCAGACGTTGCTCGCTGGTCTGCACACCAATATGAAACAAGGCGAATCCGGGCAGCACGATCTGATTCAGCGCCATGCCAATGATCTTGCCGCGCACCGGCGCCAGCACTGGCTGTTCGAGGTTCTGCAGCGGATCGATGATCTTGCCGAGGCGCTGGCCTTTACGCACGTAGTCGCCGAGTTCGACTTCGGCAAACAACATGCCGCCGGTATCGGCGCGTACCCAACGGGCGGCGTAGAACAGCGCCTGCGGCTCAACCCGCAGCCGAAAGCGGGTGCTCATGCCGAGTTTGTGCAGCAGCGTATGCACGGCCTGCACGCCGAAGTCGATCTCGGTCGGCTCCAGCCGCTGCGGTGCGCCCAGTTCGAAGGTCACCGCCGGAATGCCGGCATCGGTCAACGCCCGTCGCAGCATGCCGGGTGATCCCGGCGAATGCAGCACCGCGGTCGCGCCGAAGCCGCGGGTGAACGACAGTACCGCCGGAATGCGCAGATCGCCGCGCACCTGCGGCAAATTGCCGCGATCGAATGAGCCGGTGTGGAAATCGACAAGGGCATGGCAGTGGCGGGCCACATCGTTGAAAAAACTGTAGGCGATGCGCGCGGCCGAACTGCCGCTCGCCCGACCCGGGAAATACCGGTTCAGGTCACGCCGATCCGGCAGATAACGGGTGCCGCGCGAGTAGCCCAGGTAATTCATGATCGGCACCGCAATCACGCTGCCGGTCAGCGTGCCGACATCAAGTTCATTGGCGATGCGGCGGATGATCTCGATACCGTTCAGTTCGTCGCCGTGCACCGCCGCCACCAGGCACAGACGCGGACCCGGCCGACTGCCGTGCAGGACGATCACCGGCGTGGCCACCGCGGCGCCATCAAAACTCTGGCTCGATGCCCAGCGCAGTTCCTGCCGGGAGCCCGGCTGGACCAGTTCCCCGAGCAAGGCCAGCGGCAGGAGTTCGGTCGGCACCGGCTCCAGCGCGTCGATGAACGGCGAGACCTCAGTGGCCGGAATCAGCGGGATTTCCGGCACAGACGGGCCGGAGGGTGGCCCACCAATGGCCCCGGTCGTGGACTTCCCGGACACTGGCGCGGTTTTCCCGCTGGCCGGCGCGGACGCTGCTGCCGGCTTTTGGGTTGGCGCGGACGGTGTGGCCTGCTCCTTGATTTCGACATCGGGTGCCGCGCTCCGCTCGACCTCGTCCGCGGCGGCGGTGGCCGGTGCCGGGCGCGCAGTTTCCGCTGGAAAATCCTGCGCCCAAACCGCAGTGAATCCAAGGCACTGCGCCAGCAACAAAGCGTTGGCCAGCCAGCGTGCCCGGTGCGTTCGAGCAGAGTGGAGAAACGCACGGCATCCACCTTCCGGCGCCCGGCGGACAAGCAACAGCAGACCGAACGAATCAGCCATGGACTTTGTCCGCCGGGGCAAGCCGGCACCGGGCACAGCGGCCATGCACTTCCAGGGTCTGCGCACCGGGCACGAAACCGAGTTCCCGGGCGTGGGTGAGCAGCAGCTCGGCGACATCGCTGTTGCAGAACTCGACCGCACTGCCACAGCCATCGCAGATAAAGAACGGTGCCGTGTGGCTCTCGGCCGGATGCGGACAGCCGGTATAGGCATTGATCGATTCGAGCTTGTGGATAAAGCCGTGTTCGAGCAGGAAATCCAGCGCCCGGTAAACCGTCGGCGGCGCCGACTTGCCGGTGGTCTCACGCAGTCGGTCGAGCAATTCATAGGCCTTGACCGGTTTCTCGTCGGCGGCGATCAGTTCCAGCACCCGACGCCGCACCGGGGTCAGGTGCAGGCCACGCTGCTCACAGGCGCGCGCGACCGCGTCGACAAAGGCGGCCGGTGCGTGACGGTGATGGTGGTGGGCGGTGGGGGTGGTCATGGGGGGATGATAAAGCGGTTTTCGGTTTTCGGTTTTCGGTTTTCGGTGTTCAGTTTTCAGCTTTCAGTTTTTGGCATCGTATGCAGGGCGATACCGGGCGAGGCGAATCGAAGCGAAGTGTCCTGAAAACCGAAAACCGAAAACCGAACACCGCTCTTATGTTCTGAAAACCGAACACCGCTCTTAGCCCATCCCCGCCAGCGCCCGCTCGATCCGGGCCAACGAACGCTCGCGCCCGGTCAGGAACACGGTGTGGTCGATCGAGGGCGAGACCTGGGTGCCGGTGATCGCCACCCGCAAGGGCTGGGCGACCTTGCCGAGACCAAGTCCGAGCTGTTCGGCGGCGGCGCGCAACGCCGCATCGATTTCGATGATCGACCAGTCATCCGGCGCGATCGCGGCGAGCCGCTCGCGCACCGCCTGCAGGCCGGGGATAGCCGTCGCGCTCAGGTGCTTGGCTGCCGCTTCGGCATCGAACCCGGCAGGTTCTTCAAACCAGATGCGAGCGCGCTCGGCCATTTCCTTCAAGGTCTTGACCCGGTCGCGCAGGGCGATCACCACGCCGGCCAGCGGCGGACCACGATCGAGATCGAAGCCGAGTTCACGCATATGAAAAAGCAGATGCCGGGCGACCTGTTCGGGCGGGTCGTTCTTCAGATAGTGCTGGTTGAGCCAGCCCAGCTTGTCGAAGTCGAAGCGCGACGGCGCGCGGTTGACGTCGTCCACCGAGAACAGCGCGATCAGCTCCGCGCGCGAGAAGATCTCCTGGTCGCCGTGCGACCAGCCGAGCCGGGCGATGTAGTTGAGCAGCGCGTGTGGCAGGTAGCCGTCGTCTTTGTACTGCATGACATTGACCGCGCCATGGCGCTTGGACAGCTTGGCGCCATCGGCACCATGGATCATCGGCAGGTGGGCAAAGCGCGGCGGCTGCGCGCCCAGGGCCAGGTAGATGTTGATCTGGCGCGGGGTGTTGTTGATATGGTCCTCGCCGCGGATCACGTCGCTGATCTTCATGTCGATGTCATCGACCACGACCGCGAAGTTGTAGGTCGGAAAATCGTCCGAACGCCAGAGGATCAGATCATCGAGCTCGCTGTTAGAGATTTCGATGCGGCCGCGCACGCGGTCGTCGAATACCACCGAACCGGATTCGGGATTGCGGAAACGGATCACCGGGACGACCCCATCGACCGGCTGCGGATGCTCGCGGCAGCGGCCGTCGTAACGCGGCTTGGCGCCGGCCTGCATCTGCGCCTCGCGCATCTGCTCCAGGCGTTCGCGGCTGCACCAGCAACGGTAGGCGTGGCCGCTCGCGAGCAGATTCTCGGCGACGATGCGATAGCGGTCGATCCGCTTCGACTGATAGAACGGACCTTCGTCGTAATTCAATCCCAGCCAATCCATGCCGTCGAGAATGGCATCCACCGAGGCTTGGGTGCTGCGCTCCATGTCGGTGTCTTCGATGCGCAGGATGAAATCGCCGCCCTGCCGACGCGCCTCCAGCCAGCAATACAACGCGGTGCGGGCACCGCCGATATGCAGGAAGCCGGTCGGGCTGGGGGCAAAGCGGGTACGGATGCTCATGGCGGCTCGGTGCGGGAGAATATCCGCCCATGGTAACAAAGCCCGGACGAGCAGAAATTCCCGGTCGGTCACGATGTCCAGTTCACCAGCTCCTGCCCCTGGCCCCCGCGCTCAGGGCAGCACCGGCAACACCTGGACCCGACCGGGGTTGTTCACACCGCCGCCCTGGGTCGACCCCAAAAGCAGGTAGTAGCTGCCCTGCACCACTGCCGCCCCGGCGCCATGCACGCCCAGCGCCAGATTGCGTATGCGCCGCCAACCGGTTGCCGGCGAATAGGCCTCGGCATCAGCCAGGGTCGCCTGCGCACTGGCATCCTCACCGCCCGCCGCCACCAGGTAGCCGCCGACCACGCCGCTACCGAAGCCGCTGCGCCCGCTGGTCATCGGCGGCCCGATGCGACTGACACCGGTCTGCGGATTGAAGATCAGCACCGCGTCGGTATTGCTCGGGTCAATCCGCGGACGACCGCCCAACACCCAGATTTCCTCTTCATAGACAACAACGCTCGCGTGATCACGGGACACACTGTCCTCTATCGCAATGGTCTGCCAGCTGTTGCTGGCCGGTGTGTAGCGATCAATCGCGGAACGGCCGCCACCCGCCACGTAGATGTGCTCGCCCAGTGCCACCGCACCGCCCGCCGAGCGCGCCGCCGGCA
>JBGSKT010000257.1:0-3487 GCA_041741075.1 Lysobacterales bacterium | reverse complement strand
GCTGGTGCTGACCGCGACCACCACGTCGCCATCGAGGGCGGCACCGGCATTGCGCACCACGAGCTGCATGCTGGCGGCGCGGGACTGATCGAGCGGCAACGGCGACAGCGCCAGCGATTCGACCGGAACGATCAGATTCGGCGCGTCGGCATCGACCACGGAGAAGTCCAGCGATGCGCTGTTGTTGCTGCGATCGGCATCCTCCACGGCGGCGGCTGCGTCGAGGGTAACGGTCAAACGGGCCGGCCCGGTGGCGGTCGGGGTCCAGCTGAGCTCGCGCTCAATGCTGCCGCCGGCTTCGATCTGCACCAGGATATCGCCCAGCGGATGCGCTTGGCCGCCCTGTTCGACCACGGCGGAGAGAGTGAATGCCGGCGATGCCGATGCCCCGTTGTTGCGCGCGCTGACGCGGAAGCGCAGCGGCTGATTGACCAGCGCCGGCTGGGTCAACTGCACGAGATCGGCGCTGGCGATGGCGAGGTCGATGCCAGCGACGCTGGCCAGTTCAAAGGCGAGTTGGTTGTTGTTCTCGCGAATTTCGGCGATGGCATTGTCGGGATCGACTACCAGCAGCAGGGAGCGCGAATCCTCGCGCTGCAGGGTGAAATCCAGCCGCAGCGGCACCGACGCCTGCGCCGGCAGATCGAGTACCGCCCGCGCCAGTTCGCTGCGGACGCCATTTCTGACCTGATAGAGGACCACCGGTACCGCAGCGACACCGGCACCACCGAGATTGGCCACATTGCCGCTCAGCGCGACCGCGGCCGGGAACACGTTGACGCTGTTCGGCGTCAGGGCAAAGTTTTCGCGCAGCAGCACGGCGTCGGGCGCCTGCGGCAAGCCCGCGACGTCCAGCGCCACGATCTGCCGGTTGTCGGATTCATTCAACTCATCGATGCTATCGGCACGATCGAGCACCGCGACGATCGACTGGGTGCCGGACAATCCGGCGCTGTCCCAATCGGCAACGACTTCCAGCGACTGCCCGGCCGCCAACGTGCCCAGGTCGGCCTCGGCTCCGATCGCCACCCCACCCTGGTCGGGATCGCCGAGAAACCAGGCGAGCTTGGCGCCCTGGGCGAGCACGCCATCGTTGCGGACCCGGCCGACCAGATGGACCCGGTCGCCCGAAATCGGCGCCGCGGGCGTAGCCACGATGCTGCCTTCGAAAGAGAGATTGGGCTTGGCAATCTCGGCGAGTACGCGGATCACCTCCGCGGTGGTGAAGACGCTGCCGTTCCAGTCGCCGGCCAGACTCTGCCGCGAGCGCAGGTAGACCATCGCCGAAGCGATATCGGCACCATTACCGAGCCGAACCAGGCCAGCGACCGCCCAGACCGTGGGCAACACGCCATCGGCACCGGAACCGAAGCCGCCTTCGGCGCTCTGCTGCAACAGCAGCCAGGCGGCGCTGTCGGTGGCGATCTGCACGGCGGCGGGATCGGCGAGCGGCGCGACTTCATTCAATACCCAGGCGGAAAGGCCGACGTGGCTCGCGCCCCCGGGATGGATGCCAAAGCCGCCATCGGCGTTCTGCAGCGAGCGCAGCCGATCCAGGAATGCCGCGCGTTCGGATGCGTTGAGATCGGCGAATCCGGCCGAGACCATGCTGGCTGCGGCATCCCAGGCATTGGCCGACCAGGCAGGCGCCAGTCCCGGCAATCCCTCATGCAGTTGCTGGTCGCGGGCGGCCGCCAAATCGGACTCGGCCCCGGTGGACAGGGCGATGCCGACCCGCGCCTTGAACGCAAGGTCGTCGAAGTGCCGCGCCGGGAACGCCGATAACCAGGCGCGAATCGGCGCGGTCGCGGTCGTGGTTCCGAAGTCGCCACTGGCCATGGCGCGCAGCGCGGTGGCCCCGGTCGCCAGCGCATTGACTTGCTTGTCTATGAACGCCCCATCGCTCGCGCGTTGCTGGGCCAGCAACCAGACCTTGGCCTGGGCGATATCCAGCGAACAGGTGGTGCATAGCGCCTGACCGATGACTGGAGCCGGGGCACCGGTCGCCACGAGCTGGTTCGGCTGGTTCTGAATCGATAGGGAGGCGCGGCCGCGGGTCATCGCGGCAAAGCGCGTCTCGAAATCCCGGGCGAAGCGCTGCAATCCGAAAATCGTGTCTTCGGTGGGCGCCTGACCGGGACGGACCAACAGCAGCAGGCCGGCGGAAAAGCGCTTTGGGGATACGCTGATATCGGGTTGCCGCTCGCCGTTGGCGGCGATGACCTGGCCGACGCCGATGGTCTCGACGCTACCCGGAGTCTTGAATCCGAGCACCGGCAGATCCTGCGCGGTGGCGCCGATGCCACCGCGGATCAGGGTCATGTCCGGCACTTCGGCGGCCGAAAACAGGCCGGCGAATTAGAGATCGAGCGGGGACAGGCGGTGGCGCACATCGACCGCCTCGAACTGCCCGTCGGCGCCCAGCTGCCAGTCGGAGCCGTACATGACCGAGGCGTCGCTATCCAGGAAAAAATTCCAGTGCGCCTCGTCCCGGCCGAGCAGGTCGTCGCTCGGGACGCCGTTTTTCAGGTATTTGGGGTGGGCCACCCAGCGGTGCATCAGCTCGTGGGTGGCGACATCGAGCAAAAAGCCGTAGCCGGGCGAGGAAGGGTTCAGTTCCCAGCGCGAGACCGCGGCCATATCGATGTAGTTGTGCAGCCGTCCGCTGGCACTACCAAAGGCCGCGCTGTTGTCGTGAGGCGTCAGGCCGATGCCCTGCACGTCGTTCTTGATGATGTTGGCGAACGCCAACGCCTGACCGGTCTCGAACTCGAAGTCGGTGAACACCAACAACAGGTCGTGCTCGTCCCGGTAACGTTCGAAGTAGCGTTGCGCCACTTCCGCGCGGGGCGGGCTGCTGCCGCGGCTGTAATCGCCGGAAAATTCGAAAACCGGTATGCCCTCGATCTCGAAACTGCCACCGACCGCTTTGGCGCGGGCGTTGACCGCTGGCGCCTGCCGAATCCACTCGACATCGGACCCGGCGCGCTCTGGGGCGGTCGCGGCCTCGACCCACCCTGCCCACAACGCCAGCGCGATCACCACCCACAGCACGCGAATTCCCGCTTTCATCAATATTCCCCTTCCCTGGCTGAGCCGCAGGATGCCTATTTACTGTCGCCCGGCATGGCCGGCGAACTGGTGATCACGCGGACCCCGCCCGCGCTTTGCTTGGGTAACGGGCGAATCGTCAAGCTCTCGCCGAGCCGAACGCGATAGGCGACGATTTCTCCAGCCGTCTTGTGCCGCACTTCGATCAATGCCGTTTCGGTGGACACTGCGGTCAAACGCAATCCATCCGCCGTCTCGTGGTCGAGACGCAATAGTTCGGTATCGCCCTGGGCCGTCATCAACACCGCTTGCCCGGCTTCCCCATCCAGCGCGATCAACTCGAGCCGCCGGACGTCGCCTTCAGGCTGCGACCAGGCCGGCGCCGCCGACCCCATCGCCAGGAGTGACAAAAGGGAATGTAGTGTGAACAAACGCT
>JBGSKT010000256.1:0-2414 GCA_041741075.1 Lysobacterales bacterium | reverse complement strand
CTGCGAAGGCCTGGCCCTGGGCGAGGCGCTCGGCCTGCCCCGGGAGCGCCTGCTGCCGACCCTGCTCGGCGGCGCCGCGCAATGCTGGTTCCTGGACAAGCGCGGCGAATCGATGCTCGACAACCGCTTCGATGTCGGATTCAAGTTGTCCCTGCTCGGCAAGGACCTGGCGATCGTACAGGCCCTGGCCAGCGCCGCCGGGGTCGACCACAGCGTGGTCGACAAGGCACTCGCCGACTGCGCCGAATTGCAGCGGCGGGGTCTCGGCAACGAAGATATCTCGGCCTTGATCCGACTGAAGCGCGGCAGAGCGTAGGCTGGCGGTGAGCGCAGCGGAGGGTAGGCTGGCGGTGAGCGCAGCGAACCCCAGCGCCGTTACCGCATCGAAATGAAAACGCTGGGGTTCCCCCGGATCAGGTCCGGGGTCACCACCAGCCGACGAGCTGCACGGTGCCCAAACCTGTGCCTGCGCACAGTCCGTCCCGGCCCGGGCCGCTACACTTCCCGCCCGATTCCGGCCAAACGAGCGAGCCCGACCATGCGCCACGACGCCAAGTCCTTTCCGGTTCGATTTGCCGCCATGCTGGTTCTGGCGGGCGGTTTGCTCGGCCTGCCGACGCTGCACGCCCAGCCCGCGCCCGGCGATATCCCGGTCACCGCCGTGGTCGGTACCGGTCTGGTCGGTCCGGTCGGGATCTTCAATGCCAACGACTTCAGCAACCGCCTGTTCGTGATTCAGCAAGGCGGCGCGGCGCGGGTGGTCAGCGACGAGGCTTTGCTTGGCACCGCGTACTTCACGCTCACCAATGCCGGTACGCAGTGCGCCGAAACTGAAGGCGGGGCGCTGGCCAATACCGGGTTCACCGTTGGCCCCGAAACGGGTTTGCTCGGCCTCGCCTTCCATCCGCAATTTTCGAGCAACGGGCGCCTGTTCGTCAGCTTCAGCGGAGCCAATGGCGACAGCATCGTCGCCCGGTACACGGTGGCCGACCCGGCGAGCAATGTGCTGAGTCCGGCCGATCTGGCGACCTGCGTGGTGATCCTGCGCGTCGACCAGGATTTCGGCAACCACAATGGCGGCAATATCGTGTTCGGACCGGACGGGTTCCTGTATTTCGGTCTGGGCGATGGCGGCAGCAGCAATGATCCCTGTGGGCGTCCGCAAACCTTGAACCCGGCCAACCTCAACAATGCGGGGACCTGCGCTTCGGATGCCAGTTTCACCGATCCGGACGGCAACCTGGTCCCCGACCGACCAACCACCACCCGCGCCCTGCTCGGCAAGATGCTGCGGCTCGACGTCAACGGCACCACGCCGGCTGGGGCCAATGGCCTGTGCGGCGCCCGCCTCGATGGCGCGGCCAATTACGCGATCCCGGCCAGCAACCCGTTTGCCGGGGCCGACCCGCAGTCGGGCTGCGACGAGGTCTGGCATTACGGGCTGCGCAATCCCTGGCGTTTCAGCTTCGATCGCCTGACCGACGACCTGATCATCGGCGACGTGGGCCAGGACACCTGGGAGGAGGTCGATCTGATTCCCGCCGGCAACAGCGGTGGCGAAAATCTCGCCTGGTCGATCTGCGAAGGCGGTCACCTGCGCGGCAGTTGCAGTCTGTCCTGCAATGCCGCCGGCAGCGTGGTGCCGATCATCGAATACAACAACAGCGGCGGCTGCCCAACCCCGATCACCACCCCGGGAGCCTCGGTCACCGGCGGCTACCGCTACCGCGGGCCGGACGCCAATCTGCAAGGCGTCTACTTCTACGGCGATGCCGGCGTAAGCGGTCTGCGTTTCTCGGTCGATCTGGGTGGCGGCACCTGGGTGCAGCCGACCGCGGCCAGCATCGTCACCGCCGGCATCAGCGGGGTGACCGTGGCCTTCGGCGAAGACCCGGGCGGCACCCTGTACTTCCTCGGCGGCAACACCCTATACCGGATCGGCAGCCGCGCCGTGCTCGACATTCTGTTTGCCAACGGCTTCGAAGAGATGCGAGTTGTGGGAGCGACGGCACGTCGCGACGGCCACTTCGTTAGCCAAGTCGCGTCGTTAGCCAAGTCGCGACGTGCCGTCGCTCCAACAACGGTTGCCCACAATGATTGGCTCCGGCGTCGCGGCGCGGTGGATGCGCTGCGCTTATCCACCCTACTTCCCCTCCGATCCGCTCGGCCCAGGAGCTACTGCGTCTCGCGTAAAGCGATGCCCTCGATGCCGTTCGACTTCAGCGTGGTGCGCGCGGCGTCGAGGGCGGCCAGGTCGTTGAACGGGCCGATGCGTACCCGGTACCAGTTGCTGCCGTTGACGCTGACCGCTTGCACCTGGGCGCGCAGTCCAGCCAGGATCAAGCGCGCCTTGAGCGCGTCGGCGTCGGCGTTGTTGCGGAACGATCCGGCCTGCAGCACGTAGCGGGTGGCGG